>NZ_BAAAJE010000015.1:14153-46014 GCF_039526625.1 Nocardioides aquiterrae | reverse complement strand
CGCCTGGCAGCCAGAACCCGCACGACACGCCGATGCGCGCCGGCGTGTCGTGCGGGTTTCGGCTGTCAGCAGCCGAAACCCTCAGCCGGCCGCCCGCTCCATGCCGGCCTCGTAGCTGCCGTACCGCGCGGCGCCGTTGAGCGCCGCACGCTCGAGCAGCACCGACTGCGCGGCCGCCACGTTCGCCTCGTCGCCCCGCCACGTCCGCAGCACCGGCGCCTGCAGCGCGCGGCCGTAGGAGAAGCTCAGCTCCCAGGGCTGGGGCGCGTGCCGGTTGAGCGCGTCCAGGCGCGCGGTGGCCTCCTCGTCGGTCTGGCCGCCGGAGAGGAACACGATGCCCGGGACCGCCGCGGGGACGGCGTTCCGCAGCACCTCGAGCGTGCGGACCGCGATCGTCTCGTCGGTGACCGGCTCGGTGGAGTCGGTGCCGGGCAGCACCATGTTCGGCTTGAGCAGCGTCCCGTCGAGCCGGACCCGGTGCCGGGCGAGCTGGTCGTAGACGGCGCGCAGCACGGTGGTCGTCACCTGCGCGCAGCGGTCGAGCGAGTGCGGCCCGTCCATGAGGACCTCCGGCTCCACGACCGGCGTGAGCCCGGCCTCCTGCGCCAGTGCGGCGTACCGCGCCAGCCCGTGGGCGTTGGCCTGGATGCAGGTCGCCGACGGGCGTCCGCGGCCGATCCGGATCACGGCCCGCCACTTCGCGAACCGGGCGCCGAGCTGGGCGTACTCGGCGAACCGCTCGCGCAGCCCGTCGAGACCCTGGGTCACGACCTCGTCGGGGAAGCCGGCGAGCGGGGTCGTGCCCGCGTCGACCTTGATCCCGGGGAGGATCCCGGCGTCCAGCAGCAGCCGCGGGAACGGCGTGCCGTCCGTCGTGTGCTGCCGGATCGTCTCGTCGTACAGGATCACGCCGCTGATGTGCTCGGCCAGCCGCGGCGTCGTGAACAGCACCTCCCGGTAGCGGCGCCGCACCGGCTCGGTGGACTCCAGGCCGATCGTGGCGAGTCGCTTCGCGATCGTCGGGGTGCTCTCGTCGGCGGCGAGGATGCCCTTGCCGGGGGCCACGAGCGCGTGGGCGGTGCGAACGATCGAGGGTGCCATCGCTCCTCCTGGGGTGGGCTAGGTGCGGTCGACCACCAGCACCGGGCACGCGGCGTGGCGGAGCACGGCGCGGGTGACCGGACCGAGGTGGGTCCCGTGGGGACCGTGGTCGGGTCGGCGGCTGAGCACGACCACCGCCGACCGGCGGGTGGCGTCGACCAGCGCGTCCACGGGGCGGACCCAGCGCACGGCGCGGGTCACGGTGGTGCCGAGGTCGCCCATCTTCTCCAGGGCCTGCTGCAGCTCCAGGTCGGCCTCGGCCGTCCACTGCTCGCGCGTGTGGTTGACGAAGAACGTGTCCTGGTACGGCTCGGCGAGCCACATCGCGTACAGGACCCGCAGCTCACGGCCGCTGGCGACGGCGTACGCCGCGGCGGTCTCGACCTGGCCCGCGGCCTCGCTCGGGTGGTCGACGCCGACGGTGACCGGCAGCGGACCCGCCGCCGGTGCCCAGCCGTGCGGGACCACGACGACCGGGGCCTTCGCGTGCGCGGCGACCCGGGTGGACACCGACATCGTCAGGAGCCGGTCGACCACGTCGGGATCGCGCCGCTCCAGGACGACCAGGTCGCGCCCGGCGGCGCGGTCGGCGATCGTCGCCGGCACCGGTCCGGACAGGATCTCGGTGCTCAGCGGAACCGCCCCGTCCACGCGGGCGCGCATCCGTTCGGCTGCGTCGGTCAGCACCGTGCGGCCGACCCGGAGCAGCGCCGTGTCCAGCGCCTGCACGTGGTCGGCCCTGCTCGGTACGACGACCAGCGAGTGCACGACGTGCACGAGCTCGACGCCGGTGCCGCGCTGCAGTGCCTCGGCCGCCGCGAAGTCCAGCGTGCCGTCCCGGGCCCCGTCCGGTCCGACCGCGACGAGCACTCGGAACTCGTTGTCGCTCATGACTGCCCCCTACTTCCTGATCTGTCCGCCGGCCTCGAGGACGAGGTCCGGCAGCTCCGGTACCACCGAGGGCGGCACGACCATGACCGGGCACTCCGCGCCGCGGAGCACCGCGCGCGCCGTGCCGCCGAGGTGTGCGGCCGCCGGGACGCCGTGCGCCCGGCGTACGACGAGGACCAGGTCGGCCTCGCGCGACGCCTCGACGAGCGCGCGGGCGGCGTGGTCGTGGACGACGCGGACCTCGACCTCGACGGCGGGGAACGCCACGCGCCAGTCGTGCAGCAGCGTCTCCATCTCGGCGGCGCCCTCGCGCTCGCACTGCTCGAGGGCGATCCGCGACTCGATGATGTCGTCGTAGGCGCTGGGCAGCTTCCAGGCGTGCACCACGACGACCCGCGCCGACCGCGCGTCGGCGATCGCGAACGCGTGGCCGAGCAGCTCGTCGGCGTGGGCGGCGGACTTGACGCCGACCACGACCGCGTGGCGCTCGGGCGCGCCCGGGTCGTCGTGCCAGCTCGCCGGCACCTCCACCACGGGCACCGGCGCCCGCGCCGCGGTGCGGGTGGCCGTGTCGCCGTCCACGAGCCGGTACAGGACCGGGCGGTCGTCGCGGCCGACGACCAGCATCCCGGCGTTCTCGGCGGCCTTGATCAGCTCCGTGCTGCGGCTGCCGTGGTGCAGCCAGCCCTCGAACGCGACGCCGGGGTCGATCTCGCGGACGGCGTCCTCGACGTTGGACAGGACCTGCGTGCCGGTGTCGGTGAGGTCGCCCGGCGTGACCGGCATGAACGGCGAGATGGGGACGTAGTCGGGCACGACGTGGACCAGCTTCAGCGTGCTGCCGGCCCGTCGCGACTCCTCGACCGCGTAGCGCAGCGCACCGCGGTTCGCCGCGGTGCCGTCGACGCCGACGACCACCGGGCTGGTGATGACGTTCATGGTCTCCTCCTCTGCCCGTGACGGCGCAGTTCCGTCACCTCCATGCTCAGCCGGCCGCCGGGTCGGCTGTAGGGACCAAGGACCCGGCCCGAGGGGGCGCAAGGCGGTAGGACGGGGGTGGGTGCGGCGGCAGGCTGGAGGTGACCAGAGGAGGTCCCGGCGATGAGCGACACTCCGGCCGATCGGCCGCGCGCACTGGTGGTCTACGAGTCCATGTTCGGCTGCACCGAGAGCGTGACCCGGGCGGTGGTGGAGGGACTCGAGCAGGGCGGCGTCGATGCCGTCGTGGCGGAGGTCCGGGCCGCAGGCCGCGCCGGCGAGCAGGAGTACGACCTGCTCGTCGTCGGCGCGCCCACCCACGCCTTCTCGCTCAGCCGCCCGGGCACCCGCCAGGACGCGGTGCGCCAGGGCGCCCGCGCGGACCGGGCCGAGACGGGGGTGCGCGAGTGGATCACCGCCCTCGACCCGGACGAGGGCCGGCACCGGCCGGCCGCGGCGTTCGACACCCGGGTGACCAAGGTGCGGCACCTGCCCAAGGCGGCCTCGACCCGGGCCGTCCACCTGCTCGCCCGTCGCGGCTTCACGGTCGCCGAGCGGCCCGCGCCGTTCTTCGTCGAGGACGTCAAGGGCCCGCTCGTCGACGGCGAGCTGGACCGCGCCCGGGCCTGGGGGCGCCGGATCGCGCTGCGGTACCTGCACGAGCACCCCGCTCCGCCCGCCGCCGCCGGCTGAGCCCGCGCGCCGCCCGCGGGGCCGGGGGCCCGCGGTCGGTGCGTGGTCGCGCAATTGAACGCCCAGCCTGCTCATACGCACGGGTAACCGAGGCTGAGCGTTCAATTGCGAGGACGGCCGCGCGCCGCCCGGCCTCAGCCCGCCGGCACCCACCACTCGACGGTGGTGCCCGCGCCGGCGCCGGAGGTCACCGTGCAGCGCCCGCCGCGCCGCTCGGCGCGGCGCCGCATGCTGGCCAGGCCGCTCTCCGAGACCTCCGCGGGCAGGCCGGCCCCGTCGTCGACGACCGTCAGGCGCACGCCCTCGGTCACGTCGAGCTCGACCGAGCCCGAGCTGGCGTGGGCGTGCCGGGCGGCGTTCGACAGCGCCTCGCTGAGCACGGCGAGCACGTCGGGCGCCACCTCGGGGCCGATCTGGGACCGGACCGGCCCCCGGAAGCTGAGCCGGGGCCGGAACTTCAGCGTGCTCGTCGCCCGGTCGACGAGCTGGGTGACGGCGTACTGGATGTCGGTGTCGTCCTCGACCGAGCCGAGGTCGAAGATCGTCCGGCGGATGTCGCGGATCGTGCCGTCCAGCTCGTCGACGGCCTCCTCGATCCGCGCCACGGACTCCGGCCGCTCCGAGAGCCGGGCGATCCCCTGCAGGCGGAGGCCGACGGCGAACAGCCGCTGGATGACCAGGTCGTGCAGGTCCCGGCCGATCCGCTCGTGGTCCTCCAGCAGCGCCAGGCGCTGCTGGTCCTGACGGGCGCGGCTCACCTCGAGCGCGAGCGCGGCCTGCTCCGCGAACCGGGTCGGGAGCTCGGGGTCCAGGGACTCGAAAGCGTCGGTGCGGCCCCGCACCCAGGACAGCGCCAGGACACCGGAGACCCCGGCGGCGGTCCGCAGCGGGACGATGATCGTCGGGCCGAGGGCCGGCCAGCCCAGCGGCCGGGAGACGTCCAGCGCGCGCGGGTCGGCGGCGAGGTCCTCGACGGCGACCGGGACGCCGCTGGAGATCACCTGGGCCGCCAGGGACTGGCTCAGGTCGAGGCCGGCCAGCTCGTCCGGGCTCGCCTGCATGCCCGCGACGACGCGGACGGCGAGGTCCTCGGGCGCGGCGCCCACGGTCACCCAGGCCGCGTCGGCGTCTGCGAGCTCCAGCGCGCGGTCCGCCACCAGCTGCAGCGGCTCGTCGCCGGAGTGCGGGTTGAGGAGCCGCGTGGTCACCTCGGTGGTCGCCGCGAGCCAGCGGACCTGCCGGGCCGCCTCCGCGTGCAGGCGGGCGTTCTCGATCGCCACGCCGGCGGCGGCGGCCAGCGCGATCACGATCTGCTGGTCCTCGTCGGTGAACGCCCCGCCGCCGTTCTTCTCCGTCAGGTAGAGGTTGCCGAACACCTTCTCCCGGATCCGCACCGGGACCCCGAGGAACGACCCCATCGGCGGGTGGTTCGGTGGGAAGCCCACCGACGACGCGTGCTCGGCGATGTCGGTGAGCCGCACGGCCTCCGGACGGTCGATGAGGTGACCGAGGAGGCCGAGCCCGCGCGGCAGCTCCCCGATCCCGGCGATCTGCTCGGCCGACAGGCCGTGGGTCACGAACGTCTGCAGCCGGCGGTCGGAGCCGTCGCTGATCACGCCGAGCGCGGCGTACCGCGCGCCGGCGAGGTCCGCCGCGATCTCGACGATCCGCGTCAGCAGCTCGTCCAGCGAGAGGTCGGCAGCCATGTGCACGACCGCGTCGAGCAGCAGCTGCCAGCGCGCCCGGTCGTCCAGGGCGCCGTGCACGCGGTCGATCACCTCGCGCAGCAGGTCGTCGAAACCCACCCCCGTGAGGGTCGGCGCGGGGTCGGCCTGGTCCCCCATCGCTCCCTCCTCGGACATGGATCCGTCGGAGACGAGCCTAGCCCCTCAGATCCACCTCTCCCCGTGCTGCCGGGTCGCGATGATCGCGGCCTGCGTGCGGCTCTCGACGCCGAGCTTCGCGAGCAGGGCGGAGACGTAGTTCTTCACGGTCTTCTCGGCCAGCGACAGCCGGGTCGCGATCTGGCGGTTGGTCAGCCCCTCGCCGATCAGGTCGAGGATCTGGTGCTCCTTCGGCGTCAGCTGGTCGGTGACCGGGTCCCGCGGCGGGCCGCTGCGCAGCCGCTCGAGCACCTGGGCGGTGACCGCCGGGTCGAGCATGGACTGGCCGGCGGCCACCCGGTGGACGGTCTCGACGAAGTCGTCGCCGCGGACCTGCTTGAGCAGGTAGCCCGAGGCGCCGGCCATGATCGCCGCGAACAGCGCGTCGTCGTCGTCGTACGACGTCAGGATCAGCGCCTTGATGCCGGGATCGACCGACCGGATGGTGCGGCAGACCTCGATGCCCGACCCGTCGGGAAGCCGCCCGTCGAGGATCGCGACGTCCGGGCGGAGGGCCGGGATGCGCCGGGCGGCCTCCTGGGCCAGGCCCGACTCGCCGACGACCTCGATGTCGCCCGAGCTCTCCAGCAGGTCGCGGATGCCGCGGCGCACGAGCTCGTGGTCGTCGAGCAGGTAGACCGTGATCGGTCGGCGCTCGCCGCCTGCTCGTGCCTCGGGCTCCGTCATGCCCCCAACGTACGACCCGCGGACCGGCCCGGTCTCGGTCGATGGCCCCGCGTGCGGAGGACCTTCGTCCCTGTGTCGCGCAGCGCCGGGCAGCGACGCTGGGCGTGACGGCGGACCGCCGTCGCGACCAGGGGAAGCTCGGAAGGGGCGAATCAGCCATGCTGGTGCGAGACGTGATGACCCAGGATCCCGTCACCGTGAGCCGGCGCAGCTCCGTCAAGGAGGCGCTCACGCTGCTCGCCCGGCGCGGCGTGACCGCCCTGCCGGTGGTCGAGCCGTCGGGCCGCCTGTACGGCATCGTCAGCGAGGCCGACCTGATCAGCGACACGGTCGCGCGCGACCCGCGCGCCCAGGAGCGCCCGATCGTGATCGAGCCGCTGTACCCGCCGCACACGGTCGCCGAGGTGTGCACGCGCTCGGTCGTGTCCGTGCGCATCGACGACGACGTGGCGACGGCGGTCGAGCTGATGACCTCCACCGGTGCCAAGAGCCTCCCGGTGCTGGACGAGGACCGCCGGCTGGTCGGCATCGTCAGCCGCAGCGACGTCGTTGCGGCGCTGGCCCGGTCCGACGACGTGATCGCCGCCGACATCGACGCGCTCTTCGCGTCGCTCGGCCACGGGGACTGGCTGGTCGAGGTCGAGGACGGTGCGGTCGAGATCGCCGGCCCGGACGGCGTCGCGGAGCGCTCGCTCGCGCACGTCGTCGCGCACACCGTCCTCGGCGTGGTCGAGGTACGGGTCAGTGGCTGAGGACGGGCCCGAGGACCTGAGGACGTGAGGAGCATGCAGATGGTCCCCGACGTGCTGCGCCGCGTCGACCGGCCGGCGCCGCCGGTGCGCCAGGTCGTGGACTTCGCCCGCGGCGCGCCGAGCATCCACAACACCCAGCCGTGGCTGTGGGGGGCGCGCGGGAACCGGCTCGAGCTGTACGCCGACCGGACCCGCCAGCTCGCCGTCACCGACCCCACGGGGCGCAACCTGGTGATCAGCTGCGGCGCCGCGCTGGAGTACGCCCGGGTGGCCGCCGCCGCGCTCGGCTGGACGGCCGAGGTCGAGGCCGGCGATCGCCGGCTCGCCGATCACCTGGCGACCCTGGTGCTGGAGCCCGGCCGGGCCACGCCCGCGGCCGAGGAGGCGCACCGGCTGCTGCAGCTCCGGTACACCGACCGGCGCCGCTTCACGTCGTGGCCGATCCCGACCGGCCTCCTGGAGCGCCTGGCGCGGTCTCTCGGCGAGACCGGGGTGACCGTGGTTCCCCTGACCGCCCCGGCGGACCGGATCCGGGTCGAGCTGGTCGCCCGCGAGGCGACCCGGCTGGAGCAGGTCCTGCCCGGCTACGAGGAGGAGCAGCGGGCCTGGATCGAGCGGGGCCCGGACGACGGAGTCCCTGCGGCGACGCTCGCGACCGACCAGCACCGCGACCGACGGCCGTCCCGCTACGACGGCGATCCCGCCGAGGCCACCGACGACGTCCGGTCGACCGACGGCGTCCTGGTGCTGTGCGCGACCGAGGACGACCCGGTGGCCTGGCTGCGGACCGGCGAGCTGCTGTGCCGGCTCTGGGCGCGAGCCGCCCAGGAAGGGCTCTCGCTCGTCCCGCTGAGCCAGCCCGTCGAGATCCACCGGACCCGCAGGGCGCTCCGCGAGATCCTCGGCGGCGACCTCCACCCGGAGCTGGTGGTCCGGGTCGGCTGGCAGGAGATCGCCCGCAGCCCGCTCCCCCGGACCCCGCGCCGCCCGCTCTCCGAGGTCCTGATCGACTGAGGGGTCCTTGGTCCCGCCCGCCGCGGCCGAGGGACCGTGGCCGGTCGGGCCAGCGCGAACCATCGTGGAGGCATGACCACCACTCCGCGCACCGTCGTCGTCGGGGTCGACGGCTCCGAGGGAGCGGACGCCGCGCTGGCGTGGGCCGCCCGGCACGCGCAGCTCGCCGGAGCCGACCTGGAGCTCGTGCACGCCGTCGCGCTGCCCAGCATGGCGGGGATCGGTTGGTCCGTGGACGCGAGCCTGGAGGCCGGCCGGCTCCAGCGAGCCCTGGAGGTCGAGGGCGAGAAGGCCGTCACGCGGGCCCGCCGCTCCATGCTCGACCGGCACCCCCAGCTGACCATCCGCTCGGAGGTCGTCACCGGCGACCCGCGCGAGGTCCTGCTCGACCGAGGGGCGGCGGCGTACCTGCTGGTCGTCGGGTCGCACGGCCGCGGGCCGGTCCGCAGCCTGCTGGTCGGCTCGGTCGGCGCGGCGCTCGCCCGGCACGCGACCACCCCCACCGTGGTGGTGCGCGGGTCGACCGGCGGGACCGGCGGCGTGGTCGCCGGCGTGGAGTCGGCCGCCTGCGCGGCGCCCGTCCTGGAGTTCGCCTTCGAGTACGCCGAGCTGCACGGGCTGCGGGTGACCGCGCTGCGGTCGGTGCCGGACGGGATCGCGGGCACCATCCCCACGCGCCTCCCCGAGCCCGACGGGCAGGACGTGGCCGCGGCCCGGGCGATGCTCGCCGAGGCCACCGGCCCGGTCGCCGCCCGGCACCCGGACGTCCGGCTGCACCTCGAGGTCGCCCGGGGCCGCCCGGCGGAGGGCCTCCTGCGGCACGCCGACGGCGCGAGCCTGGTCGTCGTGGGCACCTCTCGCCACCACGTCGGCAACGACGCGGTGGCGACCGTGGAGCACGCGGCCTGCCCGGTCGCCGTGGTCCCGGTGCAGGAGCCGGAGCCTCGCGAGAGGTCGTGACCGCCGTGACGCTCGCCGCCGACCAGCGCGCGATCCTCGTCGTCGTTCCCGACGGTGACGCCGAGGCCCTCCTCCGGTACGCCACCTGGGAGGCGCTCCTCCACGGCTGCGCCCTGCACCTGGTGCACCCGCACTCCCCCGGCGACCGGGCGCGGGCCGAGCGCCGGGTCGCGGCGGCGGTGGCGGACGCCGAGCTGATGGCCGGACCGGGTGTCCCCGTCGAGGGCCGGGCGACGCCCGGAACCGCGGCGTCGTCGGAGCTCGCCGCCGCGGGCGAGACGCGCCTGGTCGTCGTCCGCCGGCAGGACGCGCCGGCGCTGCTGGCGGACCTCGCCGGTGCCGCCCCCGCGCTCGCGGCGGTCCCTCCGGGCTGGACGCTCGTGCCCGACGACCGGCGGCCGGTCCTGCTCGGCGTGTCCGACCCGGCGCGCGCCCGCGCGCTGGTCGCGTGCGGGCTCGAGATCGCCCGGGTCCACGAGACCTCGCTGCGCGTGCTGTACGCGTGGCACGCCCCCGACTCGTACGAGGCCGAGCTCCTCGACGAGGCCCGGGGGTCCCGGTCGCTCGTGCTGTCGCGGACGGCACCCGAAGCGACGATCTGCCGCGTCCTGCCGGAGAGCCCCTGCCCCGTGGTCCTCCTGCCATGAGCGCGCGGGCCCCGGGCGCAGCACGGGTCCCGGCTCTGGTTCTTCGCCGACACCCTCCAGTCCGACCCGGACCTGGTCAGGTTCGTCCACGACTCCCTGCTCCTCGTCGACGGCGAGTGCGCACAGGCGGTCAGCGGCCCGGCCCGCAGCGCCGTCCTCCCCGACCGCGCGGACGGCGTCGGCTACTGGCCGATGTCGGGGTTCACGATCGAGCGGCACCGCCGGACCACGGTCGTCGTGCTCAGCCAGCGGGTGCGCGCCGTCCCGCCCGGCACCTTCGGGTTCGAGATCCTCGGCCCGTCGGTCGCGGTCATCGGGGTGCCGCACGGCCGCCGGCCGCGGCTGCGGGGGATCACGGACCGGGGCCCCGACGCCGCCGGCTCCGGGACGCCCGTCTGGGGCGCCGCCTCGCCCGGGTCGGGCACCGGGTCTACCTCTACGGCACGTCCACCCGCCCGATCAGCGGCCTGCACGGGTGCGCGCTGCGCGTGGCCCGGACCCGGGTGCGCGACATCGACGACCCGGCGGCCTGGCACTACTGGGACGGCGCCGCCTGGACCGACGACGCGGCCGCCGCGGTGCCGGTCGTCGGCGAGGTCGGCGCGGTCTCCCAGACCCTCAGCGTCTTTCCCTCCGGCGGCCGGTGGTGCGCGCTCAGCAAGCAGGACGAGTTCCGGGGCACCGCGCTCGCGGTGTGGCCGGCCGACCACCCGTGGGGCCCCTTCGGGCCACCCACCGAGCTGCTGAGCATCCCCTGCAACCCGGCGACCGGGGAGGTGCAGTACATGGCCCTCGCGCACCCGGACCTGCTCCCCCGGCCCGGCACCATGGTCGTCTCCTGGAGCCGCAACAACCTCGACCTGGCCGCGGTCTGCCAGGACCCGGACCTCTACCGCCCACGCTTCGAACGCGTTCGGCTCCCCGCGGGCTGAGGGGCTCCCTACTGTGTCCCCCATGCGCGCCGCGGTCCTGGTGCCGGGTTGGATCCGCCACTACCAGCGGGAGTGGCTGCGCTGGGACCTGCTCGCGGGCCTGACGGTGACGGCGTACCTCGTCCCCCAGGTGATGGCGTACGCCGAGATCGCGGGCCTGCCGCCGGCCACCGGCCTGTGGGCCGCGGTGGGCGCGATGTGCGGCTACGCGCTGCTCGGCTCGTCCCACGTGCTCTCGGTCGGGCCGGAGTCGACCACGGCCCTGATGACGGCCACCGCGCTCGCCGCGGCGCCGGCGGTGGCCGCCGACCCCGCGGCGTACGCGGCGACGCTCGCGCTGCTGGTCGCCGTGGTGTGCGTGCTGGGACGGGTCGCCCACCTCGGCGCGCTGGCCGGCCTGCTCTCGCGGCCGGTGCTGGTCGGGTACATGGCGGGCATCGCGGCGATCATGGTCGTGTCGCAGCTCGGGAAGCTGCTCGGGATCCGGGTGGACGTCGACGGGTTCTTCGCCGAGCTCTGGTACCTGGTCCGCCACCTGGGCGACCTGCACGTGCCGTCGTTCCTGCTCGGGCTCGGGACGCTGGTCGCGATGCTGCTCGGGGCGCTGGTCTGGCGGCGCGGGCCGATCGTGCTGGCCGCGGTGCTGCTCGGCACGCTCGCCGCCCGGCTGCTGGTGCTCGAGGGCCACGGCGTGCTCCTCGTCGGGCACGTCCCGGCCACGCTGCCCGGCCTCGGCGTCCCGGACCTGGACGCGGAGGCGTTGCGGGACCTGTGGATCCCGGCCCTGGGCGTCGCCTTCGTCGCGTTCACCGACAACGTGCTGACGGCGCGCGCCTTCTCCCGCCGCGGCGCGCCCGAGGTCGACGCGGAGCGGGAGCTGCTCGCCCTCGGTGCCGCCAACGTCGGCGCCTCGCTCCTGCACGGCTTCCCGGTCAGCAGCAGCGGCAGCCGCACCGCGATCGCGGACGGCGTCGGCGCCCGCTCCCAGCTGGCCGCGCTGGCCACCGTCGCCTCCACGCTGCTCGTAGTCCTGGCCGCGAGCCCGGTGCTCGAGGCGATCCCGCTGCCGGTGCTCGGAGCGGTGGTCGTGTACGCCGCCATCCGGCTCGTCGAGGTGTCCGAGCTGGTGCGGTTCGCGCGGTTCCGCACCAGCGAGCTGATCCTCGCCCTGGCCACCACCGTGGGCGTGCTCGTCTTCGGCGTCCTCGACGGCATCCTGGTCGCGATCGGCCTCTCGGTGCTCGACCTGCTGCGCCGGGTCGCGCGCCCGCACGACGCGATCGAGGGCCTGGTGCCGGGGGTCGCCGGCATGCACGACGTCGACGACTACCCCAGCGCCGAGCGGGTCCCGGGCCTGCTCGTCTACCGCTACGACTCGCCGCTGTTCTTCGCCAACGCCGACGACTTCCGCCGCCGGGTGCTGGCGGCCGTCGACCACAGCCCCGACCCCGTGCAGTGGGTGCTGCTGAACGTCGAGGCGGTGGTCGAGGTGGACATCACCGCCACCGACGTGCTCGAGGACGTCCGCACCCGGCTGGCCGACCGCGGCATCGTCCTCGCGCTCGCCCGCCTGAAGCAGGACCTCCGCGACGTCCTGCGGCCGACCGGACTGCTCGACCGGATCGGCGAGGACCATCTCTTCGTGACCCTCCCGACCGCGGTGGAGGCCTTCCGCGCCTGGCAGGCGCGGGGCCCGGGCTGAGGGGCCCAACGGCCCTACCGGGGCCGGTCGCTGGGACGGACCCTGGTGCTGATCGAGGCAGGTCCGCAGGAGGTCGACATGGACAACAGCACGCACAAGATCATCGTCGGCATCGCCGGCCGGGAGGACAGCGCAGCGGCAGTCCGGTACGCCGTCGACGAGGCCCGGCGGCGCCGCCTGCCGGTCCACCTGGTGCACGCGCTGCACCCGCTGCTCACCGGCGCGGACGCCGACCCCATCGCGGTCACCCGCCAGCCCGTCCTCCAGGAGGCCCAGCGGATGCTCGAGGAGGTCGCCGACGAGGCCCGCCGCGAGCTGGGGACCGACCTGCCGGTGACCACCCAGCTCGTCGTCGGGCACCCGGCGGCCGCCCTGGTGGAGGCCGGCGCCGGCGGCGCCGAGATCGTGCTGCAGCCGGAGCGGATGGGCGCCGAGCACCGGCACGTCCCGACGTACTCGGTCACCAGCGCCGTCGCGGCGAGGTCGCGGCTCCCCGTGATCGCGGTGCCGCCGTACTGGTCCGTGCCGGAGCACGCGGCGGGCGTCGTGGCGGTGGGGGTCGACGAGGTCGGCAGCACCGCCCACCTGCTGCAGGCGGCGTTCGAGGAGGCCCTGGCCCGCGCGGCCACCCTCCGCGTCGTGCACACGTGGCGGTACAGCGAGGCGTTCGACGACGTCGTCTTCGACGGCCGGCGCAAGGAGGCCCACTCGGCCGAGCTCGCCGCGCGGCTGCGCGAGGACCTCGACCCGCTCACCGCCAAGTTCACCGGCGTCCCGGTGGACCTGGCCGTGCGGCACGGCCGCCCCGCGGACGCGATCATCGAGGAGTCGCGGCGCTGCGACCTCGTGGTGGTCGGCCGGCACCGCACCGGCAACCGGGTGTCCCACCACCTCGGCTCGGTCGTCCGCGCCGTCGTGCGCGAGTCGCGGTCCGCCGTCCTGGTCGTCGACCCGGTGGACGCGATGTGGGTGGCGGAGGACTCGCGGGGCTGAGCCCCCGCTCGCCGGCGCAGGTTCCGCGGGACGTCATACGGACGGTGGAAGGGGACACACTGTCCGTATGACGTCCCGGGCGCGCCGCTCCGCCCTCCGGGTCGCGCGGACCGTCGCCCTGACCGCGCTGCTCGTCACGGTGCCGTTCGCGAGCGCCCTCGTCGCGGTCGGCTACGCGCCGCCGGCCCACGTCGAGGTCGCCGGCCAGCAGGTGTCGGTGCGGCCGGTGCTCGGCCAGGACACCAGCCGGCTCTTCCAGGGGGCGCTGGTGCGGCCGCAGCACCAACGGGTCGCGGGCAAGACCGTCGGCGTGGACATCGACGCCGACTGGAACCGACTGGTCCCCAGCGACAAGCCCACCCGCCGCTACCTCGCCGGCCTGTGGGAGAACCCCCGCCCGGCGATCCACCTGATCGGCGCCACCGCGCGGCGGCACCTGCTGCTGTGGGGCACCGGCGGGTTCGGCGCGGGCGTGCTCGCGGTGGGTGCGGTCGTCGGGCTGTCCTGGCAGCGCCGGCGCCGGCTGGCGTCGTACTCCCCCGAGTCGGCGGAGCTGGTCACCCGCCACAACCGCCGGCTCCGCCTGACGCTGGTCGTCTCCGGCGTCGTCGCCGCGCTGGCGCTCGACGCGGTGGCGGCGCGGGTCTGGCTGCACGAGGACCACCGCACCCCCGTCGCCAGTCCGGTCTTCGACGGTACGCCGCTCGAGGGGACGCAGGTGACCGGCCTGCTCGCGGACGTGCTGCCGTTCCTGTCGGTGCTGCGCCCCCGCTCGCAGTTCTACGAGGACGCGTCCGCGAACCTGAAGGCCGCGCTGGCCGCCCAGCCCGACCTGGCCGGCGGCGACGGCGAGGTGGTGTTCGTGCTCGCGGACGACTTCGAGGACGTCAACGGGATGGCCCGGCAGGTGGGCCTCACGGCACGCCTGCTCGACGCCGACTTCGTGGCGCTGACCGGCGACCTCACCTTCGCCGGCAAGCGCCTCGAGCTCTACGTCCTGGACACGCTCGACTACTACGCCGAGGACCGGCCGATCCACCTCGCGCCCGGGCTGCACGACACCCCGACGATCGTCGCGGCCGCCGAGGACCGCGGCTGGGAGGTCGGCGACGGCACCACGCAGGACGTGTCGGGGCTGCGCCTCCTCGCCGCGGCGGACCCCCGGATCTCGACCGTCGGCAACTTCGGGACCAGCGACGTGCTGCGGGACCCGGACGTCGACGTCGACCGGTTCGTCGGCGACATGATCGACGAGGCGTGCACCGAGCACCCCGACTTCGTGCTCGTCCACGACCACCTGCTCGGTCGCCGCATCGCGGAGAGCGGGTGCGTCGGAACCGCGGTGCTCGACGGCCGTTCCTACGACTTCCTCGGGCCGCAGCAGGTCCCGACGGCGACCGGCGGGACCGCCACCGAGTTCACCCTGGGCAGCGCCGGCGGCCACGCCGACACCAGGCCCAACCCGGGGATCATCGCCCACCCGGCCCGGTTCGCGATCGTGTACGTCGACCCGGACACCCGGCGGACCCGGTACGCCGTCGTCTCGGTCACGCCCGATGCGGGCGTGACCATCACCCCGCCGGTCGCGCTCGACACGCCGTACCCGTAGCACCGGTCAGCGGATCAGCTCCTGCGCCTTGGTCTTCAGCCCCTCCTTGATGACGCCCCACCGGCTGGTGTCGCCCTTGATCAGCGCCTTGGCCATGTCGGTCATCTGCTCGAGGGTGGCGTGCGGCGGGATCGGGGGTACGTCGGGGTCGCAGTGCACGTCCAGCACGTACGGCCGGTCCGCGGCCAGCGCGGTCGCCCACGCCTCCGGGAGCCGGTCGGGCTCGGTCACGGTGATCGCGCCCAGGCCCACCGAGCTGGCGAAGTCGGCGTACGACACGTCGGGGAGCGCCTGCGACTCGACGAACGTCGGGGTGCCGCCCATCGCCCGCAGCTCCCAGGTGACCTGGTTCAGGTCGTTGTTGTGCAGCACCGCGACCACCAGGCGCGGGTCGGTCCACTCGCGCCAGTAGCGCGAGATCGTGAGCAGCTCGGCCAGCCCGTTCATCTGCATCGCGCCGTCGCCCTCGAACGCGATCGCCGGCCGGTCGGGGTGGGCGAACTTGGCGCCGATCGCGTACGGCACCGCGGGACCCATCGTGGCGAGGGTGCCCGACAGCGAGCCACGCATGCGGCCGCGCATCCGCACGTGCCGGGCGTACCAGTTCGCCGCCGACCCGCTGTCGGCCGTGACGATCGCGTTCTCCGGCGCGACCGCGGAGAAGTCGTGGAAGATCCGCATCGGGTTGACCGGGTTCGCCTCGACGTACGCCTCCCCCTCCATGACCTTCCACCAGTGGGCCACATCGTTGCGGATCTTGTCCTGCCAGCCGCGGTCGTCCTTGCGCTCCAGCAGCGGGACGAGCGCGCGCAGCGTCGAGGCGGCGTCGCCGACCAGGTTGACCTCGTACGGGTAGCGCATGCCGATCATCGAGCCGTCCAGGTCGATCTGGACGGCCCGGGCCTGGTCGAGGTCGGGCAGGAACTGGGTGTACGGAAAGCTCGAGCCGACGGTCAGCAGGGTGTCGCAGTCGCGCATCATCTCGTAGCTGGGCCGGGTGCCGAGCAGCCCGATCGAGCCGGTGACCCACGGGAGCTCGTCGCTGAGCACGTCCTTGCCGAGCAGGGCCTTGGCCACCCCCGCGCCGAGCAGGTCGGCGACCTGCTCCACCTCGGCCGCGGCACCCCGCGCGCCCTGGCCGACCAGCATCGCGACCTTCTTCCCCGTGTTCAGGATCTCGGCGGCGCGGCGGAGCCCCTCGTCGTCCGGGGAGACGGTCGGCCAGCTGATGCCCAGGCTGGACGGCACCATCTTGAACGCGTGCTGGGGTGCGGCGTACTCGAGCTCCTGCACGTCGTTCGGGACGATGATCGCGGTCGGCGCCCGCCGGGTCATCGCGACGCGGATCGCGCGGTCCAGCACGTTGGGCAGCTGCTCGGGAACGGTGACCATCTGCACGTAGTCGCTGGCGACGTCCTTGAACAGGCTCAGCAGATCGACCTCCTGCTGGTAGCTGCCGCCCATCGCGGTGCGGTTGGTCTGGCCGACGATCGCGACGACCGGCACGTGGTCGAGCTTGGCGTCGTAGAGGCCGTTGAGCAGGTGGATCGCGCCCGGGCCGGAGGTGGCCATGCAGACGCCCGGCCGGTCGCCGAACTTCGCGTACCCGACGGCCTCGAAGGCGCTCATCTCCTCGTGCCGGGACTGGATGAAGCGCGGTCGGTCGCCGGCCCGGGAGAACGCGCCGAGGATGCCGTTGATCCCGTCGCCGGGGTAGCCGAAGACCTGCTCGACCCCCCACTCGCGCAGGCGGGCCAGCAGCTGGTCGGCAACCGTCGTCGTCATCTGGTGCTCCCTTTGTCGTGGTCGGACGACCGGTACCCGTTTCGGACGTCGCGCCGCGCATGCCTCTCAGCCGAGCACGTTCGACGGTCCGCCCGGAGCGACCCGGCGCAGCCGTGAGTACGTCGCGAGGTCGAGCACGTTGCCGGTGCGCGGCGCCCGCCAGGTGAGCGGGTCGGCGTCGTGGTCGTGGCCGGCCTCGACCGCGCCGACGAGGTGGGCCATCAGCTGGCCGACGACCGGGGCGTTCTTGAACTGGTTACCGCTGGTGCCCATCGCGACGTACACGCCCGGCAGCGCGGTGCGGTCGTAGATCGGCGTCCAGTCCGGCGTCACGTCGTACACGCCGGTGATCCCCGACGGACGGGACGGCACGGCGAGCTCCGGCACCCGCCGGGCCGCCCGCAGGGTCTGGGCCTCGAAGACCCGACGGGTGGGCCGCGGGTCGGCGTCCTCGGGGCGGTCCAGCCACTCGAGCGGATCGCACTCCGGCTCCAGGCCGCCCACGAGCAGCAGCCCGCCGGCCTGCGGGCGCAGGTACACGCCGAGGTCGGGGTCCGCGACCGCGACATCCGGACCGGGTGCCGCGAGCTGGTGCACCTCCTGGCGCAGCGGCCGCGAGGTCAGCGCGAAGTCGGCGTCCAGGCCGAGCTCCCGGGACAGCGCCGCCGACCAGGGCCCCGCGGCGTTGACGACGATGTCGGCGTCCAGGGTGTCGCCCTCGCCGGTGCGCACCCGCCACCGGCGCGGGCCGTCGCCGTCGACGGCCACCACCTCGCGCCGGAGCAGGAACCGGGTGCCGCGCGAGCGAGCCGCGGCCGCGAGGTTCGCCGCCGCGAGCCGCGGGTCGTCGACGTACCCGGCGTCCGGCGTGAACGACCCGCCGAGGCGACCGTCGGGGTCGTCGAAGAAGGCCGGGTCGTCGACCGGCTTCGGCGGCCCGTAGCTCCCGGTGTCGAGGCCGGGCAGCCGGCGGGCGACCTCGTCGGCGTCCCATAGCTCCCACGGCACGCCGGCCTCGTCGAGGTACGGCGGAGCGCCGCCACCGAGCACCAGCATCCCGGTGCGGTGGAAGCTCGCGAGCCCGTCCGGGTCGGCGTGCCCGAGGTGGCCCACCCAGTCCGCCCACAGCTGGCGCGCCTCCCAGGCGGCCGCGACGGCGGTGAACGTCGAGTAGTGGAACCGGACGATCGCACTCGACGCGCTGGTGGAGCCGAACCCCACGCCCGGGCCCTTGTCCACGACCACGACGTCGTGCCCGGCGCGGGCGAGCTCGAGGGCGATCGCCGAGCCGATGACGCCCGCGCCGACCACGAGTGTGTCGAGCCTCATGCGCGCAGCCTAGGGGGGGTCATGCATGATTCAACCGAGTTGGGGCACCGTGATGCCCATGGAAGAGACCCCCATCTGCGCCTCCGTCGAGCGTGACCTCGACCTCTCCGTCGACGAACTGGTCACCTCGACGGCCTCGACGGCCTCGACGGGCTCGACGGCCTCGGCGCCCGCCGCCCCGGACACCGGGAAGCAGGCCCCGGCCTAGCCCGGTGCCGGCGGTGCGTCAGAGGGAGCCGGAGCTGTTCTGCGTGCCGCAGGTGACGGTGCGCGTGTAGAGCGGTCCGGTCCACAGGCCCAGCGTCGCCTGAATGGTCACCGTCCAGCGCGTCGTGGTGTTGTCCGAGGTGACGTTGCCGGAGTCGAGCGTGGCGGTCCGGGCGGTGCTGGTGAGCGTCTTCGCGGTGGTGGTGCCGCGCGCGAGCGTGTACCGGTACGTCGCACCGGCGGGACCGGTGTCGGTGAAGCCGGTGACGGAGGCCTGGAAGCTCTCGGTGGAGAAGCCGACCGCGCAGCGGTAGGTGCCGGTGACCGCCGTCGGCGCGACCAGCTGGGCGGTGCCGGCGGAGAGGCCGCCGGAGCTGCTCGCGGCGAACGTCGCCTGCGCCACGACCGGCGCCGCGACGAGCGCGAGCACCACGAGGACGACCGAGGCGGCCCGGCGGCCGTGGTCGATCCAGGTCATGACGCTGCTCCCGAGACGTGGTGGGGCGGGTTCGAGGACCAGTCTTCCGGCCGCACCTCAGGCGGCCCGCGAGCGAAACTCAAGAAACCCGCAAGAGATGGCATCATCGGGGCATGGGGAACATGGGGTCGGATTCCGGGGTCGAGCGCCGAGCCCTCGTCGTCGAGGACGACGAGGACATCCGGGCCCTGATCGAGTACACGCTCACGACCCAGGGCTTCGCCGTCACGTCGGTCGGCTCGGGCCTGGCCGGGGTCGACGCGGTCCGGGAGACCGGGCCCGACCTGATCACGCTGGACCTCGGCCTGCCGGGTATCGACGGGATCGAGGCGTGTCGCCGGATCCGTGAGATCAGCGACGCGTACGTCGTCATGATCACCGCCCGCGACGACGAGATCGACCGCCTGCTCGGGCTCGAGACCGGGGCGGACGACTTCATCTCCAAGCCGTTCAGCGCCCGCGAGCTCAAGGCCCGGGTCAACGCGATGTTCCGCCGCCCGCGCACCGGAGCCACCGCCGTCCAGCCGCTCCCGGAGGACGACCACGAGGTGCTCGTGCACGGCCCGCTGAAGGTCGATGTGGACGGGCGCCGGGTGTTCCGCGACGGCACCGAGCTCGACCTCACCCGCACCGAGTTCGACCTGCTCACCGAGCTGATGCGCACCCCGGCGCGGGTGTGGACCCGTGAGGCGCTGCTCCGGTCGGTGTGGGGCACGGAGTGGGCGTCGGACACGCACCTGGTCGAGGTGCACATCGGCAACCTGCGCCGCAAGCTCGGCGAGGAGAAGGACGGTCCGCGCTACATCCGCACGGTGCGGGGCGTGGGCTACCGGATGGAGGCGGAGTAGCCGCTCAGCCGGCCAGGAACGCGTCGATCGCGTGGTCGGCCCGGGCGGCGGCGGCGGCGAGCGTGGTCTCGACGAGGACCGCCTGCGTGACGTCCCCGAGGCGGAGCAGCCGCTCCACCCGCGCGGCGATGCCCGCGAGCTCGTGGGCCCCCACCGTGCTCGACGCGACCTTGAGGCTGAGCACGGCGTCCATGGCCGCGTTCCGCGCCTCCTCCTCGGCGGCGCCGGGGAGCGCGGCGGCGATCCGACGCAGCCGCTCGGGCAGCAGTCGCCGGTAGCGCGTGAGGAGGACGAACGCGAACGCGCCGTCGTCCGGGTGCCCCGTGAGGTTGCTGACGGCGGTCCGCTCGAACACCGCGGGCGGGTCGATCTCGACGGCGATCATGCCCGGTCCTCGCCCTCGTCGTCGCGGCCCCAGATCGTGCTGAGGCCGAGCAGGATGACGCCACCGAGGCCGACCCAGAGGACGCCGTGCTGGACGACGGGCGAGCGCAGCACGCGGACGGCGGTGCCGAGGTGCGGGACGACCGCCCGCATCTCCCAGACGGTGTCGTCCTGGAGGGTCGCGGTCCACGGGTCGACGTTGTCGTTGGCGTCGCCCTTCGTGCGGATGACGACCTGACCGTCGACGTGGCGGATCTCGGTGACCCGGTGCGTCTCGACCCGGTGGTCCTCCACCGGGATCTGGTAGCTGATCACGTCGCCGACCTCGAGCTCGGTCGCGGGCTTCGGGACGGTCACGACGACGTCGCCGGGCATGATGCCCGGCTCCATGCTGCCGGTGAGCATGGTCGCGGTGCGGTAGCCGAGCAGGTGCGGGCCGACCGCGAGGAAGAGGAACCCGAGGAGCCCGACGCCGAGCAGGAGGCTGGCGAGGACGTTCAGGAGCCGGCGCGCGTACGACGGGCGCGGCGCCCGGTGGGCGGCTGCCGGCATACCGGCGGACACGGTCGTGGTGCTCATCTGCTGGCTCCTCTCGGGTCTCGGTGTGCGAGTGGGTGGCCGGCCCCCCACGAAACCGGCCACCCGACTCGGGTCAGAGCGACTGCGCGGCGCGCTGGGTCGCGTCGAAGGTGAAGTTGATCGTGTTCGACAGGCCCTGGAACGTGTTGTCCGCGGTCGTCGGGAGCGAGACGGTGACGCGCAGGTTCGCGGCCGCCGCGCTGCTGTTGAGCGTGGTCGTCGCCGCGCCGAGGTCCAGCGTCGAGCCGACGACGGCGCGCTGGGCGATCACCGGGGTCGTCGTGCCCGAGCAGGTGAGCGCGTTGCTGTTCGCGGGCTTGGTCCAGGCGACCGAGCACTGGTCGACCTTGAGCTGCAGGCCGTTGGTCTGGTCGGTGGTGAGCAGGTTGCTCGTGGTGCCGGCGGTGGTCAGCTTGACCGAGCCGAAGGACTCCGTGTCGCTCGAGCGGGTCAGGGTGACGGTGCGCTCCACGGTGTCGCCGGGGACCAGGTTGGTGGCGCTGACGTCCAGGCCGCGGACGCTGGCCGCGGTTGAGAGGACGACCTTGCCGGTGCCGGTCGCGGCGCTCGCCGAGGTGGTGGAGGTGAACGAACCGAAGGTGCCGAGACCGGCGACGGAGGCGGCGCCACCGACGAGGACGACGGACGCGAAGATCTTGACGGCGGTCTTGCGGGTTCCGAGACGCATTGCTGGTTTCCTCCTGGTGAGAGACCAGCGGGCTTCGTTTCGGCTGGTCGGTTCCTTGATGACCAGAACTCTGCCGGGCCAGGTTCAAGGCTCACCGCGGTGCGAACCCGAGGTTTCCTCAAGGGCTTCTCAACGCTCGCCGGCGGGCGTCAGCCGCCCACGATCTCCCGCCACCACCTGGCGACGACGCCGGGCTCGAAGTCCAGCGACGCGGCCTGCACGGCGATCTCGGTGGTGGCGAAGCCGGGCACCGCGGCGTCCCACCAGGGCCCGCTGGGGACGACGGACTCGCGCTCCATGAACGCGACCAGCCGCTCGTTGATCTCGTCGGCGGCGCCGGGGGCGTGCACGAGGAAGGTGTTGGTGTGCGGCGGGTCGGGGTCCACGACCATCCCGGCGTCGGTCAGGTCGGCGGCCAGCGACCGCGCCCACGCGACGTACTCCCCCATCCGCGGCAGCAGGTCGCGCAGCCCGACGAGGGCGGCCGCGGCGTACGGCGTGAGGCGGAACAGCGTCCCGCCCATCCGGTGCCGCCAGAGCCGGAGCTCGTCGCCGAGGTCCTCGGGCCCCGCGACGACGGCGCCGGCCGGGCCGCCGAGACCCTTGTAGAACGAGACGTAGACGGAGTCGGCCAGGCCCGCGATCTCCGCCAGCGGGCGGTCGTAGAACGGCTGGGACTCCCAGAGCCGGGCGCCGTCGACGTGCAGCGGCACCCCGAGCTCCCGGGCGGCCTCGGACAGCTCCACCAGCTCGTCCCACGACGGGAGCCGGCAGCCGGCGTCGCGCAGCGGCAGCTCCACCAGGGCCGCGCCGAGCCCGGCGGGCAGGCCCCGCAGGTCGGCCGCGGTGGCGGTACGCCGCCCGACGGTGAGCGGCTCGAACCGGAACCCGTGCAGCAGCCGCGGCCCGTCGTCCTCGTGCACCAGCAGGTGCGAGCGGTCCGGGATCGCGACGCGCAGCGACCCGGTGCGGTCGCACCAGGTCCGCAGCGCGGCCTGCTGGCCCATGACCCCGCTCGGGAAGAACACGGCGGCGGGCTTGCCCAGCAGCTCGGCGGCCTCGGCCTCGAGGCGGGTGACCGCGCCGCCCGCGCCGTACCCGTCCCACTCGTCGATGCCCAGCTCCTCGCACGCCGCGGCGAGCGCGGCGAACGCCTCGGCCGGCGGCACGCGCGGGCTGCGGATGGCGGTGCGGGCGCAGGCCCGCGACGCGGCCTTCAGCCGCTCCTCGAGATCGGTCACGGCGTCAGTTGAGCACACGCATCGTGCTCGGCACGCCACCACCCCGCTGCACGTCCTCGACCAGCTCCTGGAGCGCGGTGAGGGCCACGTTCTGGGACATCGGGCCGTACGACACCCGCGCGACGCCGAGCTCCTCGAGCCGGGCGAGCGGCGGCAGCCCGGGGATGCCGATCAGCGTCAGCTTCTGCGGCCCCCACGCGTCGACGATCGCCGCGACCTGCTGCTCGTCGAGGCGGGCCGGCACGAAGACGACGGGCGCCCCGGCATCCAGGTAGGCCCGGCCGCGCTCGATCGCCTCGGCCAGGTTCTCGGCCGGGTCGCGGTCCCGGCGCAGGTGGAAGGCGTCGGTGCGGGCGTTGAGGACGAAGTCGACGCCCTCCTGCTCGGCGACCTTCATGATCGTCTCCACGGTCCGCGCCGCCTCGGCGAGCGGGCGCATCTGGTCCTCGATGTTCGCGCCGACCACACCGATGCCGATGGCCCGGCGGACGGTCTCGGCCGGGTCGCCGTACCCGCCCTCGAGGTCCGCGGTGACCGGGAGGTCGGTGGACGCGACGATGCGGCCGACCATGTCGAGCATCAGGTCCAGCGGGATGTTCTCGCCGTCCTCGTAGCCGAAGGTGGCGGCGATCGAGTGGCTCGCGGTGGCGAGCGCCCGGGTGCCCTCGACGGCGGCGACGGTCCGGGCGCTGATCACGTCCCAGACGTTGACGACCGTGAGGATCTCGGGGGCTCGGTGGAGCTGCAGGAGGCTCGTGGCCTTCGCGGCGGTGTCGCTCATGGCCGCAGCCTAGGACCCGCCGCTAGAACCAGCCGTGGTCGCGCAGCTGCCGCTCGGTGAGCCCGAGCGCGTGGCCGACCTCGTGCCCGAGCACCTTGAGCACCCGCGGCGGGACCTCGTCCCGGGTCCGGCAGACGGCCAGGATCGGCCGCCGGTAGAGCGTGATCACGTCGGGCAGGCTGCCGGGCACCCGGCCGCCGACGGCCGTGTGCGGGATCCCCCGGAAGGTCCCGAGCAGCAGGGTGCCCGGCGCCGCCTGGCCGGGCTCCGGGTCCTCGCGCACGACGACGGCGATCCCGCTCACCAGGCGCGCCGCCTCGTCCGGCAGCCGGTCGAGCGCGTCGCGGACGAGGTCGTCGAACTCGTCGGGGCCGATCTCGTCGGGGTGCACCACTACCCCCAGAAGACCCGGTCGACGACGCCGCGGGCCAGCCGGGTGTAGCGCAGCTGGTCGTTGACCATCGCGTCGGACGAGCCCGGCGGGTAGCCCAGGACCGCCGCCACCGCGGCCCGCTCCCGGATGTCGCGCGGCAGCTCGTCGCTGGGCTTGCCGCGCACCAGCGTCACCGCGTTGCGCACCCGGCTGACCCGGCGCCAGGCCTGCTGGAGCACGGCCGCGTCGTCCTCGTCGACCAGGCCGGCATCCCGCGCGGCCGCCAGGGCCTCGAGGGTCCGCGGCGTGCGCAGGCCGGGTACGGCGCCGGCGTACCGCATCTGCAGCAGCTGCACGGTCCACTCGATGTCGGCGAGCCCGCCGCGACCGAGCTTGAGGTGGGTGTGCGGGTCGGCGCCGCGCGGCAGCCGCTCCTCGTCGACGCGCGCCTTGACCCGGCGCACCTCGAAGACGGTCTTCTCGGGGATGCCGTCGGCCGGGTACCGCAGCGGGTCGATCAGCTCGGTGAAGCGCCGCCGCAGGTCCGGGTCGCCGACGACCGCGTCCGCGCGCAGCAGCGCCTGCGCCTCCCACACCTCCGACCACTTGGCGTAGTACGCCGCGTAGGAGTCGAGCGTGCGGACGAGCGGCCCGTTCTTGCCCTCGGGCCGCAGGTCGGCGTCGACCTCCAGCGCCGGGTCCGGGCCGGGCAGCGCGAGCAGCCGGCGCAGCTCGTTGGCGACCGCCTGCGCGTACGACGCCGCGTCCTGGGCGTCGGCGCCCGGCTCGGGGTCGTGCACGAACATCACGTCCGCGTCGCTGCCGTAGGACAGCTCGAACCCGCCGTAGCGGCCCATCGCGACCACCGCCAGCCGGGTCGGCGCTCGGTCCAGCCCGCGGGCCGCCCGCACCGCGCGCCCGGCGACCGCGAGCGTCGCCTCCAGGGTCGCGTCGGTGAGCCGGGACAGCCCGGCGCCGACGTCCGCGACGTCGGTGAGACCGAGCAGGTCGCCGGCGGCGATGCGCAGCAGCTCGCGCCGGCGTACGCCGCGGATCGCGAGCACGGCGTCCTCGGGCCGGTCGTGCCGCCCGGAGGAGGCGAGCATCTCCTCGGTGAGCGCCTCGGCCGGCTGCGGCGCCAGGTCGCCGCCGAGCATCCGCACGCCCTGCGGCTCGCGCTCCAGCAGGTCGGTGGCGTAGCGGGACGTCGCGAGGATCCGGGCCAGCCGCTCGGCGACCTGGCCCTCGTCGCGCAGGGTGGAGAGGTACCACGGCGTCGAGCCGAGCGACTCGCTGAGTCGCCGGAACCCGAACAGCCCGGCGTCGGGGTCGGGGGCGTCGGCGAACCAGCCGAGCAGCACCGGGAGCAGCGTGCGCTGGATCTGCGCGGCCCGGGTGACGCCGGAGGTGAGGGCCTCGAGGTGGCGCAGCGCGCCCTGCGGGTCGAGGTAGCCGAGCGCGGCCAGCCGCTTCTCGGCCGCCTCGGGCGACAGCCGCGCCTCGTCGCCGGGGATCTTCGCGACCGCGGTGAGCAGCGGCCGGTAGAAGAGCTTCTCGTGCAGTCGGCGCACCTCGCGCCGGTGGTGCTGCCACACCTTCTCCAGCGTCCCGACCGGGTCCTTGAGGTGGCCCATGCTGCGGCCGAGCCGGCGCAGCGCCGCCTCGTCGTCGGGGACGACGTGGATGCGCCGCAGCCCGTACAGCTGCATCCGGTGCTCGAGCGTGCGGAGGAACGCGTAGGCCTCGTGCAGCGCCTCGCCGTCCTCGCGCCCGACGTACCCGGCCCGGGTCAGCTCGCCCAGCGCGCTCAGCGTCGTCGGCGGGCGGACCCGCTCGTCGGCGCGGCCGTGTACGAGCTGGAGCAGCTGGACGGCGAACTCCACGTCGCGCAGGCCGCCCTCCCCCAGCTTGAGCTGCCGCTCCGCCTCCTTGGCGGGGATGTGGTCGATGACCCGGCGGCGCATGGCCTGGGTGTCCTCGACGAACCCGTCGCGCTCGGCGGCCGACCACACCAGCGGCCGGGTCATCGCGACGAACTCCCCCGCCAGCGCCAGGTCGCCCGCGACCGCCCGCGCCTTCAGCAGCGCCTGGAACTCCCAGGTCTGGGCCCAGCGCTCGTAGTAGCCCTGGTGGCTGGCGAGCGTGCGCACCAGCGGCCCGGCCTTGCCCTCCGGCCGCAGCGCGGCGTCGACCGGCCAGATGGTGCCCTCGCCGGTGTGGTCGGAGCAGATGCGGATCAGGTTGCTGGCGAGCTGGGTGGCGACCCGGACGGCGTCGTTCTCGTCCGCGCCCTCGGCCGGGGCGTGCACGAAGATCACGTCCACGTCCGAGACGTAGTTGAGCTCGTGGCCGCCGCACTTCCCCATCGCGACCACGCCGAGCCGGGCGAGGGCGGCGTCGGGCACCCGCGCGCGGGCGATCGCCAGCGCGGCGTCGAGCGTGCCGGCGGCGAGGTCGGACAGCTCCGCGGCGACGTCGTCCACGCCCAGGTGGTGGGAGAGGTCGCGGGCAGCCAGCCGGAGCAGCAGCCGGCGGTACTCCACGCGCAGCGCGTCCACGGCCCGCGCGTCGGGCCCGGTCGCGGTCGGCGCCGGGTCGCCCGGGTCGGCGCCCACGGCCTCCAGCAGCCTGGCGCGGAGCGCCCAGGCCGCCGGGCGGGTCGCCCCGAGCCGGGAGTCGGCGAGCTCGTGCCAGTGGTCCGGGTGCCGGACCAGGTGGTCCGACAGCGCCTGGCTGGCCCCCAGCACGGAGAGCAGCCGCATCGCGGTGCCCTCGTCCTCGGCCAGCGCCGCGAGCAGCTCGTCGGGGTCACGGACGACGTCGAGCAGCCGGACGAGCCCGGCGAGCGCCTCGTCCGGGTCGGCCGTCCGGGCGATCAGCGCGACGAGCGGGTCGGCGGCGCTGCCGAGGCGGTGCAGGCCGGCGAGCGAGGCGTCCGGGACCAGGAACCCCAGGCGCAGGAGCGTGCCCTTGCCGGTCGCCGCCCGGCTCATCGGCGGGCGTGCTCCTGCACCAGCTCCGCGAACCCGGTCGCCAGGGGCCGCCAGGCGTCGTCCAGCTCGGCGCGGGCGGCGTCGATGTCGCGCAGCAGCGCGTCGGTGTCGATGCCGCGGGTCTCGTGTGAGCCGCGGTCGGACTCGGCCCACGGCCGCAGCACGGGTACGTCGACCTCGGGGTGCAGCTGCACGCCCCACACCAGCGGCGCGTAGCGCGCGGCCTGCACCTCGTCGCGGCTGGTGCCCGCGAGCAGGACCGCGTCGGGCGGCAGCTCGGCGACGACGTCGTCGTTCCACTGCACGCCCCGGCGGGGGGTCGCCAGCGGCCCGAACAGCCGGTCCTCCCGGGCGGCGTCGGTCCAGCCCACCCCGAGCAGCCCGACCTGCTGGCCGAGCGGGTTGCGGTCCACCGTCCCGCCGAGCGCGACGGCGATCAGCTGGTGGCCCAGGCAGATGCCCAGCGTGGGCAGGTCCGCCGCCCGGGCCTCGCGGACCAGGTCCTTGACCGCCCCCAGCCAGGCGTACTTCGCGTCGTCGTTGGCGCCCATCGGCCCGCCCAGCACCACGAGGCCGTCGTACCCCTCGAGTCCGGGCAGCTCGGCGCCGGCGTACGGGCGGCGCACGTCGAGATCGACCCCGTCGGCGGTGAGCCAGGTGCCGAACCACGCCGGCGGGCACTCGGCGTCGTGCTCGACGACGAGCACGGTCGGCCGGCTCACGACTCCCGCTCCGGTGCCATCAGGACGGCGAGCAGGCCGACGCCGAGGATCACGGTGAGCAGGCCGACGAAGATGCCGACCAGCAGGACCGAGACGAGGATCAGGACGATCGCCGTGGCGACCACGATCCGGCGCGCGGCGGGGCTCCCCCGGTCGACGGACCGCAGCGCCGCCCATCCCAGTCCCCCGATGACCGCGGCGACCACGACGGTGGTCACGCCGCCGGCAGGGTCGTCCCCGACGGCGAGCAGCACGGCGATCAGCACGAGCAGGCCGGACACGCCGAGGTCGGCCAGCAGCAGCTTGCGGATCGTCGCCGCGCGATCCGGGCTCAGCGCCTCGGCCGCCATCAGACGACCGGGAGCATGCGGTCGCGCTCGAACGCCGAGACCTGGCCGCGGTACTCCTCCCACTCCTGCCGCTTGTTGCGCAGGAAGAAGTCGAAGACGTGCTCGCCGAGCGTCTCCGCCAGCAGCTCGGAGTGCTCGGCGACCGCGATCGCCTCGGCCAGGCTCTTCGGCAGCGGCTCGATGCCGAGGCTCTTGCGCTCCCGCTCGGTCAGCGCCCAGACGTCGTCCTCGGCGCCGCGCGGCAGGTCGTAGTCGCCCGCGATGCCCTTCATGCCCGCGGCCAGCACCACCGCGAACGCGAGGTAGGGGTTGCACGCGGCGTCGATCGTGCGCAGCTCGATGCGCGTGGACTGACCCTTGTTGGGCTTGTACATCGGCACCCGGATCATCGCCGAGCGGTTGTTGTGGCCCCAGCAGATGTAGGACGGCGCCTCGCCGCCGAACATCAGCCGCTTGTAGCTGTTGACCCACTGGTTGGTGACCACGCTGATCTCGCTGGCGTGCTTGAGCACGCCGGCGATGAACTGCCGCCCGGTCTTGGAGAGCTGGTACTCCGCACCCGCCTCGAAGAAGGCGTTGCGGTCGCCCTCGAAGAGCGACACGTGGGTGTGCATGCCCGAGCCGGGGTGCGTCGTGAACGGCTTGGGCATGAACGTGGCCCACACGCCCTGGCCGAGCGCGACCTCCCGGATCACCGTGCGGAAGGTCATGATGTTGTCGGCGGTGGTGAGCGCGTCGGCATACCGCAGGTCGATCTCCTGCTGGCCGGGGCCGCCCTCGTGGTGGCTGAACTCCACCGAGATGCCCATCGACTCGAGCATGGTGATCGCCTCGCGGCGGAAGTCGGCGCCGTGCGACTGGGCGGTGTGGTCGAAGTAGCCGCTGCGGTCGACCGGGATCGGCTCGGCGCCCGCGACCGGGGTGTCCTTGAACAGGTAGAACTCGATCTCGGGGTGGGTGTAGAACGTGAACCCCTGGTCGGCGGCCCTCGACAGGGTCCGCTTGAGCACGTGCCGCGGGTCGGCGTACGACGCGGAGCCGTCCGGCATCATGATGTCGCAGAACATCCGGGCGGTGGACGGGCCCTCGCCGCGCCACGGCAGGATCTGGAACGTCGCCGGGTCGGGCATCGCGAGCATGTCGGCCTCGTAGACGCGGGCGAAGCCCTCGATCGCCGAGCCGTCGAACCCGATGCCCTCCGAGAAGGCGCCCTCGAGCTCGGCCGGCGCCACCGCCACCGACTTCAGGAAGCCCAGGACGTCGGTGAACCAGAGCCGGACGAACCGGACGTCGCGCTCCTCGAGAGCCCTGAGTACGAAGTCTTCCTGCTTGCCCATGCGGCGAGCCTAGTGGGCGGTCAGTCGCGGTCGGGCAGCGTCTTGCGCTCGAGGTCGGAGATCGTGGGCCGGCCCTGGTCGCAGTAGACCTCGAGCTCGATGGAGTCGCCGCGCCGGGCGAAGACCGCGTCGACGTCGTCGTCGGGCCCGGGCTCGTAGCTCACCGTGCGCCACCCCGGCGCGGTGGTCGTGGAGAGTCCGTAGGCGACGGCCCCCCGGCACTCGACCACGAAGCTGCCGAACTCGTCCTCGACGGTCCGCCGGACCCGCTCGGCGCCGGGGCGCGGCGTGGCCGTGCCCTCGACACCCTCGGTCCGCTGGGCCTGGTTCCCGAGGGGGCCGCGGTCGCGGACGCTGGCCCCGACGGAGGTGACCGCGAGCACCCCGACGGCCACCGCGACGGCGGCGGCCAGCAGCCACGCCACGACGTACCCGATCCAGCGCCTGCGCACCGGACCATCCTGCCCCGCCGACGTCGTCTGGTCCCTAGCGGACGGTTAACGCGGCGCTAAGGCGACCCCGCGCCGGCGCGTGCACCGGCTAGGTTCTCGTCGTGGCCCAGGTGCTGATCATCGAGGACGACCCGAGGATCCGGCCGCTGCTCATGCGGTCGCTGGGCGAGCGGGGCCACGCGGTCTCCTCCGCGTCGAGCGGCATGCAGGGCCTGGCGATGGCCGTGGACCACCGTCCGGACCTGGTGATCCTGGACCTCGGCCTGCCCGACGTCGACGGCACCCGGGTGCTGTCCATGCTGCGCGCGGTGAGCGACGTCCCGGTCATCGTGGCGAGCGCGCGCGACGACGACCCGTCGCTGGTCGGCTGCCTGGACGCGGGCGCCGACGACTACGTCGTCAAGCCGTTCACCACCGACCAGCTGGAGGCGCGGATCCGCGCGGTCATGCGCCGCGCCGGCGCCGCCACGTCCGACCGGCGGCCCCTGGCGGTGGGTGCGCTCGAGGTCGACACCGCCGGCCGGCGGGTGCTGCTGGAGGGCACGCCGCTCGACCTGACCCCCCGCGAGTTCGACCTGCTCCGGCACCTGGCCGAGCGCGCCGACGAGGTCGTGACCAAGCGGGAGCTGCTCACCGAGGTCTGGCACCAGCCCTGGGGCGGATCGGACAAGACCGTCGACGTGCACCTGTCGTGGTTGCGCCGCAAGCTCGGCGAGACCGCGGCCGAGCCGCGCTACCTCCACACGATCCGCGGCGTCGGCGTACGCCTGTCGGCGCCCGAGGGCTGAGCGCGTGCGCCGGAGCCTGATCCTCACCGTCGCCGCGGCCGTCGCCATGGTGCTGCTGGCCATGCTGGTGCCGATGGCCGTGCTGCTGCGGGACTACGCGTTCGAGGACGAGCTCTCCCGGGCCGCCCTGGAGGTCCAGGCCACCGAGACGGTGGTCTCGCGCGCCGGCAGCGACGACCCCGGCCAGGTCGAGACCTACCTGGAGCGGATCAACACCGACGAGGACGTGCAGACGACGGTGCTCTACCCGCCGGCGCTCGCCTTCCACGAGGGCGCCGCCATCGGGCCCTCCCCGGAGCAGGACGCCGACGTGCTGAAGGCTCGCCTGACCGGCCAGGCCAGCGTCCGCGACATCGACGGGGGCGCGGAGATCCTCGTCCCGGTCTCCCTCGGCGGCAGCAGCGCCGGTCCCGCGGAGACCCCGGTGATCAAGGTGGAGGTGCGCCGGCCGGGCCTCGAGCGGCAGCTCGTCGGCGCGTACGCCGTCCTGCTCGCGCTCGGCGTGGCGCTGCTGCTCGGAGCACTGTTCCTCGCGGACCGCCTCGGACGCTCGTTCGTGGTGCCGATCCGCCGGCTCGCCCACCACGCCGGGGCGCTCGGTGGCCGGACCCGCCCCGAGCCCCTGCCCCCCGCGGGGCCTGCGGAAGTGCGTGAGCTGACGGGGGCGATGAACCAGCTCGTCGAGCGCATCGAGGGGCTCCTCGAGCGCGAGCGGGCCGCGGTCGCGGACGTCTCGCACCGGCTGCGCACGCCGATGACCGCCCTGCGGCTGCGGGTCGACGGCGTCGGGGACCCGGACGAGCGGGCCCGGCTGTCGGCCGACCTCGACGAGCTGCAGGCGACCGTCGACCACGTGGTGCGGGAGGCGCGGCGCTCCGAGCGGGAGGGCGTCGTCCCCCGCACGGACGGGGTGGCGGTGGTGGCCGACCGGGCCCGCTTCTGGGCCCCGCTGGCCGAGGACCTGGGCCGCCCGTTCGAGGTGCGGGTCGAGTCCCGCGGGCCGCTGCCCGTCCGGACGTCGGAGGAGGACCTCCAGGCCGTGGTGGACGTGCTGCTCGACAACGTCTTCACCTACACCCCCGACACGGCTCCGGTCCAGGTGGTGCTCGCGCCGCGCGACGGCGGCGGGGTGGTGCTGACCGTCGACGACGGCGGTCCCGGGTTCCCGGACGGGCTCGACGTCAGCGGCCGCGGCGCGTCCGGGGCGGGCAGCACGGGCCTGGGCCTGGCCATCGTCGACAAGACCGCCACCGAGTCCGGTGGCGGTCTGTCGTGGGGCCCCTCGCCGCTGGGCGGCGGGCGGGTCGTCGTCGAGCTCGGCCCGCCCGCCTGAGCGTCAGCGGGCGAACGTCAGCGTGCGGGTGACCCGCCCGGCGCCGTCGGTGCGGGTGAGCGTCACCCGGAAGACGTCCTTGCCGGCGCTGTCGCCGCGCCGGACCTCACGGAAGTCGACGTCGTACCGGCCGTCGTCGCGAACGGCCTTCGCGGTGCGGGTGGCGACCTTCTCGCCGTCGTGGCGGACGACCATCTTCCAGGCCGACCCGGCGGGCACGCCGTCGAGGTCGGCGTCGACCTCGAACCGGCCCGCGTCCTTCTCGGCCGAGATCTCGTAGCGAGCGCCGGCGACCGTGCCGTGCGCGTGCCGCTCCGGTCCGTCCGCCTGCGCGGGCGCGGCGGTCAGGGC
>NZ_BAAAJE010000015.1:0-14131 GCF_039526625.1 Nocardioides aquiterrae | reverse complement strand
CCAGGGCGGCGGTGGTCAGGGCGATGGTGCGGTTCATGTCTTCTCCTCGGTCTCGGGTGGGATCAACGTGCGAGCGAGGCGGTGCACGCCTCGCCCTCCTCGGGGGTCGCGGTCACGCGGAACGACGTGCCGTCGTCCTCGTTGACCGTCACGTCCACGTCGAGCTCCGCGTCCTCGTCGGTGCGGCGGTCGCCCTCGAGGACGGTGCTGCCGTCCTGCTCGACGACGACGTTCCAGGTCTCGTCGGGCGCCTCGGACTGCAGCTCGAAGGTCACCTCGAGCCCGGTGTCGTCGTTCTCCGCCGACAGCTCGTACGTGGTGGTGCCGCAGGTCCCGCGGGCGGTCTTCTCGTCGTCGCCGCCGCGCAGCGCCAGCCAGGCGCCCCCCGCGACGAGCGCGATCGCGACCACCGCGGCGACCGCGATCAGTGCCTTCTTCATCGTCTCCTCCGTCTCTGGTGTGGACGGGATGGACGATGCGGGAGGCGCCGCTAACGGCGCTCCAGCGCTCCGCTAACGGGCGGCTAAGCCGGCGGCCGGCTCACTCCTTCGGCACGTTCTCCAGCTCGGCCAGCCACGCCGCGGGGCTCGCGTCCGAGGGCATCCGCCAGTCACCGCGCGGCGACAGCGTGCCCCCGTGGCTGACTTTGGGACCGTTCGGCAGCGCGGAGCGCTTGAACTGGCTGGCGAAGAACCGCTTCACGAACACCTCGAGCCAGCGCCGGATCGTCGGCAGGTCGAACTCCACCCGGCGGTCGTCGGGGAAGTTCGGCGGCCACTCCCCCGCGTCCCGGTCGTGCCAGGCGTGCCAGGCGAGGAAGCCGATCTTGCTGGGCGGGTAGCCGTACCGGAGCACGTGGAAGAGCGTGAAGTCCTGCAGCGAGTACGGCCCGACCGACTGCTCGGTGGACTGCGGGAGCTGGTCCTCCCGGGTCGGGATCAGCTCGGGGGTGATCTCCTGGGCGACCACCTCGGCGAGGACGTCGTTGGTCTCGTCGTCGAACTGCTCGGAGCTGATCACCCAGCGGATCAGGTGCTGGATGAGCGTCTTGGGGACGCCGGCGTTGACGTTGTAGTGCGACATCTGGTCGCCCACGCCGTACGTGCACCAGCCGAGCGCGAGCTCGGACAGGTCCCCGGTGCCGAGCACGATGCCGCCGCGGTGGTTGGCCAGGCGGAACAGGTAGTCGGTGCGCAGCCCGGCCTGCACGTTCTCGAAGGTGACGTCGTAGACCTCCTCGCCCCGCGCGAAGGGGTGGCCGAGGTCGGCCAGCATCTGCTGCGCGGCCGGCCGGATGTCGAGCTCCTCGAACGTGATGCCGAGGGACTTCGCGAGGCGGGTGGCGTACGACTTGGTGGTGTCGCCGGTCGCGAAGCCCGGCAGCGTGAACCCGAGGATCTCGCTGCGGTCGCGGCCGAGCCGGTCCATCGCCTTCGCGGCGACGATCAGCGCGTGCGTGGAGTCCAGGCCGCCGCTGATGCCGATCACGACCTTGGGGCTGCCGATGGCCTGGAGGCGCTGCTCGAGCCCGGAGACCTGGATGTTGTAGGCCTCGTAGCAGTCCTGGGCCAACCGCTCGGCGTCGTCGGGGACGAACGGGAACCGGTCCACCTTGCGGCGCAGGCCGATGTCCGCGGTCGGCGGGGCGAGCTCGAACTCGACGGTGCGGAACTCCGGGGCGAGCGAGCGCCGGTTGTCGTCGAAGGTCCCGGTGCGCAGCCGCTCCAGGCGAGTCCGATCCAGGTCGAGGTCGGCGACCGCGGACCGGGGCCCGTCGGGGAACCGCTCGGTCTCGGCGAGCAGCTGGCCGTGCTCGTAGATCATCGTCTGCCCGTCCCAGGACAGGTCGGTGCTCGACTCGCCCTGCCCGGCGGCGGCGTACACGTACGCCGCCAGGCAGCGGCTGGACGCGCTGCGCGCCAGCAGGTGCCGGTCGTTGGCCCGGCCGACGGTGATCGGGCTGCCGGAGATGTTCGCGAGCACCGTGGCGCCCGCGAGCGCGGCCTCGGCGCTCGGCGGGACCGGCACCCACATGTCCTCGCACACCTCGACGTGCAGGACCAGGCCGCGCACGTCGGCCGCCTCGAACAGCAGGTCGGGCCCGATCGGCACCTCCTGGCCGGCGACCACCGTCGTCCCGCGCACGTCGTCGCCGGGCGCGAACCAGCGGCGCTCGTAGAACTCCCGGTACGTCGGCAGGTACGACTTGGGCGCGACCCCGAGGATCCGGCCGCGGTGGATCACGACCGCGCAGTTGAGGACCCGGTTGCCGTGCGCGATCGGCGCCCCGACCACCAGCACCGGCAGCAGGTCCTCGGACGCGCGGACGATCTCGTCGATCGCGTCGGTCACCGCGTCGAGCAGCGGGTCCTGCAGGAACAGGTCGTCGACGGCGTACCCGGAGAGGCACAGCTCGGGGAAGATCGCGACCGCGACCCCGTCCTCCGAACAGGCGCGGGCGCGCTCCAGGACCGCGCGGGCGTTGGTCGCCGGGTCGGCGACGCGGATGGGCACCGTGCACGCCGCGACCCGGGCGAACCCGTGGGCGTAGGCGGAGTAGAAGTCCACGAGTCGCATGTTCCCACGCGGCCGCGGACCAAGCCTGGGTGGCCGCCATCCACAGGGAGGGCGGGCGACGGTTTCGACGAGCTCGGCACGACCGAACCTCACACACGTGGACGAGATCGCCGAGGTCTTCGCGGACCAGCACGGTGTGGCAGCGCGCCGGCAGCTGATCGACTGCGGCCTCGCGCCGTCGGACCTCGCTCGCATGGTGCGGCGCCGCGAGCTGTGCCGGGTGCACCCGGGCGTGTACGTCGACCACACCGGTCCGCTCACCTGGATCCAGCGGGCGTGGGCCGCGGTCCTGTTCTCGTGGCCGGCGGCGCTGAGCCACGACTCGGCCCTCCGCGCGGTCCACGGCCCCGGACGGCGCGATGACGACGATGCCGTCATCCACGTCGCCGTCGCTCGAGGCCGCAAGGTAGTCGCGCCGGCCGGCGTACGGGTTCACCGCGTCGCGGACCTCGACTCCCGGGTGCAGTGGAACACCGGGCCGCCGCGGGTGCGCTTGGAGCACGCCGTCCTCGACGTCGCCGGTGGGTCCTCGACCGAACTGGCGGCTGTCGCCGTGCTCGCGGAGGCCTGCGGTTCGCGGCGATCGACCGCTCACCGGCTGATCACGACGCTCGCGGAACGTCCCCGACAACCGCGGCGGGTCTGGCTGGCCGGCGTCCTCGAGGACGTCGCCGGTGGCACCTGCTCGGTGCTCGAGCACGGCTACCTCCAGAGAGTCGAGCGGCCCCATGGCCTGCCTGCCGGGCGCCGGCAGGACAGCCACCGGCACGACGGCGTCCTGACCTTCCGTGACGTCGAGTACGTCGGTCTCGGGACCGCCGTCGAGCTCGACGGCCGGCTCTTCCACGACTCGACCACGAGCCGGGACCGCGATATGGACCGCGACCTGGACAGCGCCGCCGAGGACGACACCGTGACCGTCCGGCTGTCGTGGGGCCAGGTCTTCGACCGCCCCTGCCGCACCGCCGATCGGCTCGCCAGGCTCCTCACCCGTCGCGGTTGGACCGGGCAGCTGCGCCCGTGCCCGGAGTGTGGTTGATCCGATTCACCTGGTGCGTCGGATCTACCACACTCCGCCCTAGCCGCGGGCGGTCACCACCCAGGCCGTCGCGTCGACCGCGAACGGCCCGTCCGGCAGCAGCTCGCGGCAGTGGTCGCGCAGCGCGGCTCGGGCGTCGTCGTCCAGCCCCGCGACGTGGTCGCCCGCGGGCCCGACGCCGAGCGTGTACGGCTCCCACCACTCCTCGAACGACGCGTACGGGACGCTCACGGTGATCGTGCCCTCGACGACGTCGCGGAGACCGGCCTCGCGGGCGAGCGCACCCAGGTCGCCCTCCCCGGTGCCGGGCAGCGCGGCCTCGTCGGCGGCGTCCGGGTCGAGGTCCTTGACCGCGCGCCAGAACGTCGAGAGCGGCCCGCTGCTCGAGGCGTGGTTCCAGACGGTCGCACCCACGACCGGGGCCACCCGCGCCATCTCCCGCAGCCCGCCGACCGGGTCGGACATGAAGTGCACGACCAGGTTCGCGAGGGCGAGGTCGAACGCGCCGTCCTCGAACGGCAGCGACTCCGCCGTCCCCTCCCGGACGTCGACGCCGGGGCAGCGCGCCCGCGCCGCGGCCACGAACGGCGGCGACGGGTCGACGGCGGCGACGTGCTCCGGCCCGAGCCGCTCGGCGAGCCGGGCCGTCAGCACCCCCGGTCCGCAGCCGACATCGACCGCCCGCATCCCCGGGCGTACGCCGGCCAGCTCGACGAGCCGGTCGGCGAGCGGCTCGGAGTAGCGCCCCATGAACCGCCCGTAGGCGTCCGCGGCGACATCGAAGGCCATCTCCGGACTCTAGGCCGATGAATCCCGCCCGGGAAGCCGGTCGGACCGTGCATGCCCGAGATCAGCACTTGCCTGTGGTTCGACGACAACCTCATGGAGGCCGTGGAGTTCTACACCTCGGTCTTCCCGAACTCGGAGATCACCGCGGTCTCCCACTACGACGACGGCCGGGTGCTGGCCGCGCGGTGGACGCTGGACGGCCGGCCGTTCCGCGGGATCAACGGGGGGCCGGTGCACGCCGGCTTCACCGAGACGGTCTCGATCAGCGTCGACTGCGCCGACCAGTCCGAGGTCGACTACTACTGGGACACCCTGGTCGCCGGCGGCGAGCCCGACCAGTGCGCGTGGCTCAAGGACAGGTTCGGGCTGTCCTGGCAGATCGTGCCGAACCGGCTCTACGAGCTGATCTCCGACCCGGACCCCGCGCGGGCCCAGGCGGCGGCCGCGGTGATGATGACCCAGCAGAAGATCATCGTCGCCGACCTCGAGGCGGCGGCCGACGCGGCCGGGTGACCAGCGCCACAGGGTTGAACCGCGCGCTCCGGGGCTAGCCTGACGAACGGTCCGTGGACTCCATCAGGGAGCCGCGAGATGACAGTCGGGAGTGACCCATGAGCGAGGAGACCGCGCCGTACGGCACCGGCCCTGCCAAGGCCGAGGGAGCCGCGGCGATCAAGCGGATCCGCACCCACCACCTGCGCGAGATGAAGCAGCGCGGCGAGCGGTTCGCGATGCTCACCGCCTACGAGCAGTACGCCGCGCAGACCTTCGACGAGGCCGGCATCGAGGTGCTGCTGGTCGGGGACAGCGCGTCCAACAACGTGTTCGCCAACGAGACGTCGCTCCCGGTGACCGTCGACGAGCTGATCCCGCTCGCCCGGGCGGTCAGCCGCTCCGTGCGCCGCGCGCTCGTCGTCGCCGACCTGCCCTTCGGGTCGTACCAGGCCTCCCCCGAGCAGGCCTACCTCACCGCCGTCCGCTTCATGAAGGAGGCGAACGCGCACGCGGTGAAGCTCGAGGGCGGCATCGAGATGGTGCCGCAGGTCCGCAAGCTCACCGAGGGCGGCATCCCGGTGATGGCCCACATCGGCTTCACCCCGCAGTCCGAGCACAACCTCGGCGGCTACCGGGTCCAGGGGCGCGGCGACGCGGCGAAGAAGGTCGTCGAGGAGGCGCTCGCCATGGAGGAGGCCGGCGCGTTCGCGGTCGTCATGGAGATGGTCCCCGGCGACGTCGCCGGCGAGGTCACCGACTCGGTCGGCATCCCCACCATCGGCATCGGCGCCGGCCCGAGCTGCGACGGCCAGGTGCTCGTCTGGGGCGACGCGTTCGGCTTCCGGACCGGCCGGATGCCGCGGTTCGTCAAGCAGTACGCCGACATCCACGGCGTCCTCCTCGAGGCGGCCCGGGAGTACGCCGCCGACGTCAAGGCCGGCACGTTCCCCTCGGACGAGCACACGTTCTGAGCGCGCGCGGTCAGGTGCCGACCCTGGCCACGACCAGCCGCGGGCCGTCGGCGGTCCGGATGACGTAGGCGACCCGGTCGCCTCGGACGTCGGGCTGGTACGACGGCCCCGGGACCAGGTGACCTGACAGCACCGCTTCCGGGCCGCCCTCGAGCGGTGCCACCCGCAGGCCGTGTCCCGACCAGAGCACGAACCCGTCCCCGGCCCGCAGTGCATAGCCGGTGGGCTGGCGGAGCACCCGCGGAGTGGCGGCGGGGTCGCCGAGGTCGAGGGCGTGGATCTCCACCGGGTCCGCGGACTGGTGCCCGCGGTCCGCCCGCTCCGACCAGGTCAGGGTCGAGCCGTCGAGGTCGGCCTCGACCACCAGGCCGTCACGCGTCAGGCGCCGCACGCCGCCGGGTCCGCGCAGCTCGAGGTCGTCGCGGCCCAGCCCGCGCACCGACCCGCCGCCGTACCGCGAGAGGACCACCCCCTCTGGCGTGATCCCGACCAGGCTCGCGCGACCGACGCGACCCCACCGCCGCGGCGCCGAACCCGGTCGCCAGGTGTGGGCGACGCCGCCGGCCGAGCGGTCCAGCCGCCGGGTCACCCAGCCGGCGACCGCGCCGCCCGACACCGGCACCGGCGCCCAGCTCGGGGCGCCCCTCCTCGACGCTGTGAGCACCCTCCACCTGCCGCTCCGCCGGTCGACGGCGACCAGCCGCCACGCGGCGGGCGGGCCGGACGCCGACTCGCCCGGCCGCACGTCGACGACCAGGACCCGCCGTCCCATCGGCTCGACCGCGCCGATCTCGCCGCCGGCGTACGCCGTGCGATGGACGGTCTGCCGCTCTCCGCTGCCGACGTCCGCCACGACCACCGCCCGGCGGCGGTCGACCCAGGCGACGTACGACGTGCCGAGCGAGAGCATCCCGGTCCGGTCCGGGTGCACCGGCCACGACGCGAGGGTCGTGGAGGTCGGTGCCGCCGGCGGGACAGGTGCCCGGGTGGCCGCGGGTGCCGACGACTCCCGACAGCCCGCCGCGAGCGAACCGACGACGAGGACCAGGCACAGGATGCGCTTCACGCCGCTGGGACGCCGCAGGAGCCTGCGCGGTTGCTGACATTCGTCATGGTCGAGACGTGACGACGGGCTGAGGCCCGGGGGCCGGCGCGCCGACAGGCTGGGGCCATGACCTCCACCAGCACCCTCACCCGGACGGCCGCGGTCGAGCTCCGCGGGGTGACGAAGTCCTTCGGCGACGTCCACGCCGTCCGCGGGATCGACCTCGAGCTCGAGCAGGGCGAGATCGTGGCGTTCCTCGGTCCGAACGGCGCCGGCAAGACCACCACGATCGACATGGTGCTCGGCCTGTCGCAGCCGACGGCCGGTACGGCGCGGGTGCTCGGCCTCGAGCCGCGGCACGCGGTCGCCCGCGGGCTGGTGTCCGCGGTGATGCAGACCGGCGGGCTGCTCAAGGACCTCACCGTCCGCGAGACCGTCCGGTGCACCGCGAGCCTGTTCGCCGACACCCGCCCGGTCGACGAGGTGCTCGCGAACGCCGGCATCGCCGGCCTCGCCGACCGCCGCGTGGCCAAGTGCTCGGGCGGTGAGCAGCAGCGCCTGCGGTTCGCGATGGCGCTGCTGTCCGACCCCGCCCTGCTGCTGCTCGACGAGCCGGATGGTTGTGAGCCCGCTGGGTACGTTGGCGGCATGCGCAGGATCGTCCTCGGCACCCTGGTCGCCCTCACCGCAGCCCTCGTCCCCCCGGTCGCGCAGGCACAGCTGCCGGCCGCGCACCGGGCTCCCGGGTTCCCCTCGCTGCACGTGAAGCGGCTCGTCACCGGCCTCGACCATCCGTGGGACGTGCGGCCGGTCGGCCACGGGCGACTGCTGTTCACCCAGCGCGACCGGGCCACGCTGTCGCTGTGGGACGGCGAACGGGTCCGCACGGTCGAGGGATTCCCGACCGACTCGGTCTGGGTGTCCGGCGAGACCGGGCTGATGGGCCTCGAGACCGACCCCGACTTCGCGACCAACCACGTCGTCTACACCTGCCAGGGCGGCTTCACCACCAGCGGCCACGACGTCCGCGTCATGCGCTGGACCCTGAACGGCAAGCTCACCGCGATCACCGCGAGCAAGGAGCTGCTCGGCGGGCTGCCCACCACGACCGGTCGGCACGGCGGCTGCCGCCTCCTCGCGCTGAAGGACGGGTCGCTCTTCGTCGGCACCGGGGACGCCGCAACCGGCACGAACCCGGAGAACAAGAAGTCCCTGGGCGGCAAGACCCTGCGCCTGAACGCCACGACCGGCCGGCCGTGGCCGAACAACCCCTTCCACAAGTCCGACAACCGGCGGAAGCGCTACGTGCAGACCTTCGGCCACCGCAACGTGCAGGGCCTGGCGCTGCGCCGCGACGGCACCGGCGGGGTCTGGTCCATCGAGCAGGGCACCTACCGCGACGACGAGGTCAACGTCCTGCAGAACGGAGGCGACTACGGGTACAACCCCGTCCCGGGCTACAACGAGGACGTCCCGATGACCGACCACTCCCTGCCCGGACGCCAGATCAGCGCCGTCTGGCGATCCGGAGACCCGACGCTCGCGACCTCGGGTGGCGACTTCGTCTACGGCCAGGGCTGGGGCGCGTACGACGGCACCCTGGCGGTCGCGGCGCTGAAGGCGGAACGGGTCCTGTTCCTCACGCTGAAGCCGACCTCGGATCTCGAGAGCGTCCGGGTGCCGCCCGCGCTGAAGAAGTACGGCCGCATCCGCACCGTCGTCGACGGCCCCGGCAACGTCTTCTACGTGACCACCGACAACGGCAACGGCGCCGACGTGATCCTGGCGGTCCGGCCGGGCACCTGATCGCCGCTTGATCCGACCGGTCATGCTGGTGCTCCCCGACCAGGAAGTGCCGTGGACACCCAGACGATCGTCAACCTCGCCCTCGTCGTTGCCTTCATCCTCGTGGGAGGGGTGTTCGCCGGCACCGAGCTCGCGCTGGTGTCCCTCCGCGAGGGACAGATCAACGCGCTCGAGTCGCGCGGCCACCGCGGCCGGCGCGTCGCCGCGGTCGCGCGCGACCCGAACCGGTTCCTGGCCGCCGTCCAGATCGGCGTCACCGTCGCCGGGGTCTTCTCGGCGGCGTACGGCGCCTCGACGCTGGCGCCCGACTTCGCCCCGGCGCTCGGGCGGCTGGGCCTCGGGGACGACGCGGCCGAGACCGCGGCGCTGATCCTGCTCACGCTGTTCATCGCGTACCTGTCCCTGGTGCTCGGCGAGCTGGTGCCCAAGCGGCTCGCCCTCCAGCGCGCCCAGGGCGTCGCGCTGGCGGTGGGCGCGCCGCTGGACCGGTTCGCGGTGCTGATGCGGCCGGTGGTCTGGCTGCTGTCGGTCTCGACCAACGCGGTCGTCCGCCTGTTCGGCGGCGATCCGTCGGCGACGTCGGAGGAGCTCAGCGACGAGGAGCTGCGCTTCCTCGTCGACCGGCACGCCAGTCTGGCCGTGCACGAGCGGAAGATCCTCGCCGACGTGCTCGACGTCGGCGAACGCTCGCTCGGCGAGGTGATGCGACCCCGGCGCGACGTCGCGTTCCTGACGGCCGACACGACCGTCGCCGAGGCGGTGGAGGCGGCGCGCACGCTGCCGTACTCCCGATTCCCCGTGATCGGCGACGGGCTCGACGACGTCCGCGGGTTCCTGCACGTGCGCGACCTGCTCGGCGCCGATCCCCGGACCAAGGTCCGCAAGCTGATGCGCGACATCGGACACCTGCCGGCGACCAACCGGGTGCTGCCGGCGCTGGCGCGGATGCGCGCCGGTGGGACCCACATCGCCGTGGTCGTCGACGAGTACGGCGGCACCGACGGCATCGTCACCCTCGAGGACCTGGTCGAGGAGCTCGTGGGCGAGATCCGCGACGAGCACGACGCGGCGGTCGCCGAGGACACCGCCGGCGAGGTCGACGCCGGCCTGACGATCGAGGCGTTCGCGGAGCGCACCGGCATCCCGCTGGAGGACGGGCCCTACGAGACCGCGGCCGGGTACGTCGTGCACCGGCTCGGCCGGCTCGCCCGCTCCGGCGACCTGGTCGTGGTCGGCGACCACGAGCTGGAGGTGGCGGGCGTCGACCGGCACCGGATCACCCGGATCGCGGTGCGACCCAGGACGCCCTAAAGTCCCCGCGGGCGGGCTCCGATGACCTCTCGTGCTCTCTCGGATCCTCCTCGTCCTGCTCGCCCTGGCCGCGCCGCTCGTCCCGACGGCGGCCCACGCCGCCGACGGCCGGCGGCAGGTCACGGTGGCGTCGTTCAACGTGCTCGGCGCCGACCACACCGACGGGCGGCACCCGCGCCGGGGCTTCGACGAGTCGCCGGCGCGGCTGGACCGGGCGATCAAGCTGCTGCGGCGTACCCACGTCGACCTGGTCGGCTTCCAGGAGTTCCAGCGGCCGCAGTACGACCGGTTCCTCGCGAAGGTGGGCGACCGCTGGGGCGTGTACGCCGGCGCGGAGTGGGACACCGACAACTCGATCGGGTGGCGGCTGGACCGGTTCGAGCTGGTCCGCGGCTGGTCGGTCCCGGTGCCGTACTTCCACGGGAACCTCCGCTACATGCCCGTGGTCGAGCTGCGCCTCCTGCACACGAAGCGGCACGTGTTCGTGATGAACACCCACAACCCCGCCGACACCCGCGGCAACGCGGCGGCCTGGCGCGCCGAGGCGGTGCGCACGGAGCGCGCGGTCACCCGGAAGCTCTCGAACCAGGAGCACGCGCCGGTGATCATGACCGGCGACATGAACGACCGGGCGGCGTTCTTCTGCCCCTTCACGCGGAACGGCGTCATGCACTCGTTCATCGGCGGTCGGCACCGCAACGGCGGGGACTGCGAGCCGCCGGCGTCGATGGGAGTCGACTGGATCCTCGGCAACCGGTACGTCGACTTCGGCGCGCCGCGCATCGACCGCTCGGCGCTGGTGGAGGCGACCACCGACCACCCGCTGGTGAGCTCGCGGGTCACCCTGCGCTGAGCAGGGCGACCACGCCGACCCAGACCAGCAGCGCGACCACGGCGACGCCCGGCACCCAGCGGGGGCGCGGCGTCCACCACGCGCGGGCGACGACGAACAGCGCCACCCACACCAGGACCAGCAGCACGACCACCCACCACGGTGCGAACAGCACGCTCGCGCCGTACAGGAAGAACGCGCAGGCCATCCCGGCCATGCCGACGAACGGCCAGGGCGAGACCTCGGCGCGCTCAGTCATTCCACTGGGGGTCCTCGTCCCACTCCTGGTTGCGCTGCTCGGCCTTCTCCAGCGCGTGCTCGGCCTCGTCGCGCGTGGCGTAGGGCCCCAGTCGGTCGATGGGCGGGCACACGTCCTCACCCTGCTCGACCCGGTGGTGCTTGACGCAGAACCAGAAGTCGCTCATGCACCGGACCTTAGTCGGCGAGCAGCCTCTCGACGCGCAACGCGGCGAGCCCGTGGTCCGGGTCTCCGCTCATCGCCGCCGCCAGGCGCAGGTGCGGCAGCGCCTCGGCGTACCGGCTCTGGCGCTCCAGGCAGCGGCCGAGCGCGTGCCGCGACCAGTCGTCGGAGGGGTTCTCCTCGACCAGCCGGGTGAGGTCGGCCTCGGCGCGCTGGAGCTGGGCGCGCATCAGGTAGGCCCAGGCGCGCATCGTCAGCAGCCCGGTGTTGTCCGGCTCCACCTCGAGGGCGGGCTCCAGCACCTCGAGCGCCTCCTTGGGCGCCCGACGGGCGAGGAGGTCGAAGGCGGTCTGGTAGGCCGACTCGGGGGCGGACTGGCCGGGGAAGATCACGGCGGGGGCCTGGATCTCGACGTTCTCGTTCACGGTTCTTGAACAATGGTTGAGGTCTGCGGATTCCCCAGCGGCTCGTCGTGCAGGATGCGCTGGAACAGCACGTGGTCCTGCCACTTCCCCGCGATGAACAGCAGGTTCTCCGCGACGCCGAACTCCTCGAAGCCGGCGCGCTGCAGCACCGCCTGGCTCCTCGTGTTGTGCAGCAGGGTGCCGGCCTCGACGCGGTGCAGGCCGATCTCCCGGGCGCGCTCCACCGCGAACGCCACCATCTCCGTGGCGAGGCCCTTGCCGAGGTGCTCGTGGTCGAGCCAGTAGCCGAGCGTGCAGCTCTGCAGCACGCCGCGGACGATGTTGTCGATGTTGACCCGGCCGGCCACCACGTCGCCGTACCAGAGGACGAACGCGTGCCGCCGGTCCTCGGCCGTCGCCTCGAGCTGCTTCGCGACCTCCTCCGCGTGCCCCTCGTCGGTGAAGAACCGCTCCGGCCGCGCCGGGTCCCACGGCGCCAGGTGCTCGCGGTTCCGCCGGTACGCCGCCGCCAGGGCCGCGCTGTCGCCCTGCCGCAGGGGTCTCAGCTCGTATCCGTCGGGCAGCACCTGGTCAGGCTAGCCCGGGGGGTGCGCTGGTCGAGCTCGTCGAGACCCCGCACGGCGTCACGGTGGTCGAGGTGCGAAGGCGCGCTAGCGCCTGAGCCTCGAAACCACTCCCGCGCCCCTCGGCGTGGGCCCGGCCCGGTGGTCGAGCTCGTCGAGACCCCGTACGACGTCGCGGTGGTTGAGGTGCGAAGGCGCGCTAGCGCCTGAGCCCTCGCAACCACCACCGCCCCTCAGTGCCGGCCCGTGACCCGGTGGTCGAGCTCGTCGAGACCCCGTACGCCGGACGCGGCCCGGTGACCGTCACGGTGGTTGAGGTGCGAAGGCGCCCCGGCGCCTGAGCCTCGAAACCACCCCCGCCGGGGTTGATGCCCGCCACGCACCGTCCGCCCGGGTTGCGACCGACGAAGACGAACGATGTGGTCACCGTGGTCGGGGGTTGCGGTGGCTGGTTGCGGCCGCCTCCCGGCTCACGGTCCGTCCGGGTCGACCGTTGTGGTCACCGCCGGCGAAGAGACCTTGCGCAGCGCTGACCAAGATTTTACCTTCCGAATTTCGGGAAGAGGCCCAGAACCCTGTGGATACCGGGGTTCTGGGGGTCTGAGTGTCGGTGGCGGGTGCTTGAGTGGAGTCGTGATCGAGATCGACAGCACTCACCAGCCGCTCGTGGTCGAGGACCTCGACGCGGACTGGCTGCTGGCGCTGTGCGAGGACACCGCGGCCGAGTCCCGGCGGCTGGAACGCAAGCGGTTGCGGCTGGCGTTGCAGTGGGCCCGGATGCACCCCGCGGACCCCGACGACGCCGCGAAGGGGCACGTGGAGACCGTCGGCAGTGCCGGCACCCCCGCGGTGGAGGAGTGGTCCACCGAGTCCCTGGCCGCAGCCCTGGGGATCACCACGCACGCGGGCCTGCAGCTGGTCTCCGACGCCCTCGACCTGGCCTACCGGCTCCCGCGCCTGTGGGCGCGGGTCGAGGCGCTCGAGGTGCCCGGCTGGCGGGCCCGCCGCATCGCGCAGGCCACCTGCGGGCTCAGCGCCGCCGACGCCGCCGCCGTGGACGCGCTGCTGGCGCCGAAGGCGGATCGGTGCGGGGTCCGGGCCATCGACCAGGCCATCGCCGAAGCCACCGGAGTCGTGGAGCAGACCGAGCAGGAAACCCTCGACCGGTCCAAGTGGGACGTGGAGCTGTTCCACGGCCCAATGACAGGACCCGGCCGGTGGGCCGGGACCTCGACCATGGTGATCACCGGCGACACCTTGGACCTGACCCGGTTCTACGACCTCATCAACACCGAAGCCACCCGCATCGAGACCGACGACCCGATCGGGGTCCGCCGCGCCATGGCCGTGGGCAACCTGGCCCGCCGGATGGGCGGCGACCAGCCCCCGCGGGTCCGGCTGTACGTGCACGCCGACCTGGCCGACCTGCTCGACGACACCATCGGCACCGGCGGCAACGGCTGGGTCGAGCGCCTCGGCCCGCTCACCATGGCCCGGATCAAGGACTGGGCCGGCCACGCGGCGGTCACCGTGCTCCCGGTCCTGCGCACCGACCGCGACGACGCCGTGGACCAGCACGACCCGCCCGCCTGGATGCGGGAGCTGGTGATCCTCCGCGACCGGCACTGCGTGCACCCCCACTGCCAGACCGACGCCCGAGCCTGCGACCTCGACCACATCACCCCCTGGCCACTCGGACCCACCACCCCCACCAACCTCGCGCCGCTGTGCCGGCGCCACCACCGCGCCAAAACCCGACGACGATGGCACTACCGGCGAGAACCCGACGGCTCCTACTGAAGCGCCCCAGGTTCTCTGCCGCTCCTATGCGGGTTGCGGCTCTCGGTTGAGGGTCGC
>NZ_BAAAJE010000014.1:0-146974 GCF_039526625.1 Nocardioides aquiterrae | reverse complement strand
CGGAGGCGTCGAGCGCCTCGACGATGTCGTGGCACTCCTGCGCCGTGAACTGGTGCCGCTTGTGGTGCGAGCCGTCGCGCAGGCAGGTGTCGGTCAGGCGCAGGTCGAGCTCGCCACCGTGACTGCCCTTCCAGGTCCGATCAAGCGTGTTCACAGCATGCTCCTCGCGATGTTCTCGCCCACCTGCGTGGCGGCGGCGGTCATGATGTCGAGGTTGCCGGAGTACGGCGGCAGGTAGTCCCCCGCGCCCTCCACCTCGACGAAGATCGACACCTTCGTCTGGCCGCGGGTCGCGGGCGACGGGTCGTCGAGCTGCGGCTCCTGCAGCAGCCGGTAGCCGGGCACGTACTCCTGCACGGCCTTCTCCATCGCGACGATCGACTGCACGATCGCGTCGCGGTCGGCGTCCGGCGGCACGGCGCAGAAGATCGTGTCGCGCATGATCATCGGCGGCTCAGCGGGGTTGAGGATGATGATCGCCTTGCCCTCCGCCGCTCCCCCGATGCCGGTCACGCCCGCGGCCGTGGTGCGGGTGAACTCGTCGATGTTCGCGCGGGTGCCCGGCCCGGCGGAGACCGACGCGACCGAGGCGACGATCTCGGCGTACGACACGGTCGCGGCGCGGGAGACCGCGGCGACCATCGGGATGGTGGCCTGGCCGCCGCAGGTGATCATGTTGACGTTCATCGCGCCCCCCACGCCGCAGTGTTCCTCGCCGTTCACCGGCGGGATGACCGCGGGACCGACCGCGGCCGGCGTGAGGTCCACGGCGCGGATGCCGGCCTCCTCGTAGCGCGGCGCGTACTCGCGGTGCACGTACGCCGAGGTCGCCTCGAAGATCAGGTCCGGCAGCTCGTCCTGCTTGAGCAGCCAGTCCACGCCCTCGTGCGACGCCTCGAGGCCATGCTCGGCCGCCAGCCGCAGGCCCTCGCTGGTCGGGTCGACGCCGATCATCCACCTCGGCTCGATCACGTCGGAGCGGAGCAGCTTGTACATCAGGTCGGTGCCGATGTTGCCCGGCCCCACGATGGCTGCGGACGACTTCCTCATCTGTTCACTCCTCGAAGGTGACGCTCAGCGGCGCGAAGCCGCTGATGGTCGCGACGACCCGGTCCCCCGGGGCGAACGGCACGAACGGGCCCAGGGCCCCGGACAGGATCAGGTGGCCGGCGCGCAGCGGGTCGCCGAACCGCTGCGCCTGCACGGCCAGCCAACGCAGCGCCTCGAGCGGGTCGCCCAGGCAGGCGTCGCCGGTGCCGGCGGAGCGCTCCTCGCCGTTGATCGTCAGCGACATCGTGACGTCCCGAGGTTCGAGCTCGTCCACCGTGCGGCCGTCGGTGCCCACGACGAACAGGCCGCTGGAGGCGTTGTCGGCGACGGTGTCGGTGAAGCCGATCTTCCAGTCGGCGATCCGGGAGTCGACGATCTCGATGGCGGGGAGTGCGACCTCGACCGCCGCGCGGACCAGGTCGAGCGTGATCTCCTCCCCGTCAGGAGGGTCGATGTCGCGGGCGAGGACGAACGCGACCTCGCCCTCGACCCGCGGCTGGAGCAGCGTCCGCATCGAGACGGGACTCTCCCGGGACACGTCCATGTCGTCGAGCAGGTAGCCGAAGTCCGGCTGGTCGACGCCGAGCTGGGTCTGCACGGCCTCCGAGGTCGCGCCGATCTTGCGGCCGACGACGCGGGCTCCCCCGGCGAGGCGGCCCTGCACGAGGCCCTGCTGGACGGCGTACGCCGCAGCGAGGTCCTCGGTCCCGATCAGGTCGCGCACCGGCGTGCACGGGATCCGGGTCGCCTGCGCCTCGGCCAGGCGCGCGACGGCGGCCGAGATGGAGTCCTGGCAGGTCACGGGAGCGATAGTAGAACCTGTTACAGTTTCTGGCCATGACGATCCCCTTCCCGGAGAGCGCCGACGTCGTCGTCGTGGGCGCCGGCGGTGCGGGCATGATGGCCGCGCTCGCGGCCGCGGCGCGCGGCCTCGACACCGTCCTCCTCGAGAAGAGCTCGTACTTCGGCGGGTCGACCGCACGCAGCGGTGGCGGGGTCTGGATCCCCAACAACTACGCGCTCAGGGCGGCCGGCCAGGCCGACGACCCGGAGCTGTCCCGGCTCTACCTCGACTCGATCGTCGGCGACGTCGTCCCGAAGGTGCGCCGCGACACCTACCTCGCCCGCGGGCCCGAGGTCCTCGACTTCATCCGGGAGCGGACGCCGCTGCGGTTCACCTGGGTGCCGCAGTACGCCGACTACCACCCGGAGGCGCCCGGCGGTCGCGCCGCGGGCCGGTCGGCCGAGCCGGTCCCGATGGACGCGCGGTTCCTCGGCGACGAGCTCGAGCGGCTGCACCCGCAGTACACCAAGGCGCCCGCGAACCTGATCGTCACCCAGGCCGACTACCGCAAGATCAGCCTCGGGCTGCGCACGATCCGCGGCCCGCTCACGATGGCCAAGGTGCTCGTGCGCCGGGTGGTCAGCCTGCTCCGCGGCCGGCAGATGTACGCGATGGGCAACGCGATCGCGATCGGGCTGCGCAAGGGCCTGATGGACGCCGGCGTACCCGTCCACTACGACACCGAGCTCGCCGACCTGGTCCTCGAGGACGGCCGGGTGGTCGGCGTCCGGGTCCTGCGCGACGGGCGGGAGTCGGTGGTCCGCGCCCGCCGCGGCGTGATCCTGGGCAGCGGCGGCTTCGAGAAGAACCTCGAGATGCGCGAGAAGTACCAGCCGCAGCCGACCTCGGTCGACTGGACGACCGGCTCGCAGTTCAACACCGGCGGCGGCGTGCTCGCCGGCATCGCCGCGGGCGCCCAGGTCGACCTGATGGACGACGCCTGGTGGGGCCCGACGATCCCGCTGCCGTCCGGGCCCTGGTTCTGCCTGGCCGAGCGGAACCTCCCCGGCTCGATCATCGTCAACCAAGCCGGGCAGCGGTTCATGAACGAGGCGCTGCCGTACGTCGAGGCGGTGCACGAGATCTACCGGGGCGAGGCGACGGGCGTCCCGCACGTGCCGGCGTGGATGATCATCGACCAGCGCTACCGCAACCGGTACCTGTTCGCCGGGCTCTCGCCGCGGCAGCCGTTCCCTGGTCGCTGGTACAAGAGCGGGACGGTGAAGAAGGCGGCGACGCTGGAGGAGCTCGCCGCACAGATCGGGGTGCCGACCGGCGCGCTCACCGAGACGGTCACCCGGTTCAACGGCTTCGCGCGCACCGGCGTCGACGAGGACTTCCACCGCGGCGAGTCGGCGTACGACCAGTACTACTCCGACCCCACCGTGAAGCCGAACCCGTCGCTGCACACGATCGACCACGCGCCGTTCTACGCCGTCAAGATCGTGCCCGGGGACCTCGGCACCAAGGGCGGCCTGGTCACCGACGAGCGGGCGCGGGTGCTGCGGCCCGACGGGTCGCCGATCCCGGGCCTGTACGCCGCCGGCAACTGCTCGTCCGCGGTCATGGGCCGCACGTACGCCGGGCCGGGCGCGACGATCGGCCCCGCCCTGACCTTCGGCTACCTGGCCGCCGAGACCATCGCCGCCGACGAGCCCGACGAGGAGTCCTGAATGCCCATCGACCCCGACGTCGCGATCGGCGCCGAGCTCGGCTCGGTCGACTTCGCGTGGACCGAGAGCGACGTGCTGCTCTACCACCTGGCGATCGGCGCGACCGACCTCTCCTACACGCTCGAGGGACCGGCGCTGCAGGTGCTGCCGTCGTTCGGCGTCGTGGCGCCGACCTTCCGCATGACCGACCCGCCGCCGCTCGACCTGCCCGGCTGCGACATCGACCTGGCCCAGGTCGTGCACGGCTCGCAGTCGGTCTCCGTGGAGGCGCCGCTCCCGACGTCCGGGTCCGCGACCGTCACGACCCGGATCAGCGAGGTCTGGGACAAGGGCAAGGCCGCGGTGATCTGGCAGGAGGGCGTCGCGACCGCGCCGTCGGGTGAGCGCCTGTGGACCACCCGCTCGTCGATCTTCGTGCGCGGCGAGGGCGGCTGGGGCGGCGACCGCGGCTCCTCGGCCCCGGTCGAGCTGCCCGACCGGGCGCCCGACACGGACACGACGTACGACGTGCTCGCCCAGCAGGCGCTGCTCTACCGGCTCTGCGGCGACCGGAACCCGCTGCACGCCGACCCGGACTTCGCGAAGGCCGCCGGCTTCCCGGCGCCGATCCTGCACGGGCTGTGCACCTACGGCATCGTGCTGCGCACGCTCACCGAGACGCTGCTCGGGGGCGATGCCTCGCGGGTCGCCGGCTTCGGCGTGAAGTTCGCGGGCGTCGTCTACCCGGGCGAGACCCTGCGCATCCGCGGCTGGCGCGAGGACGGCCGCATCGTCGGCTCAGCGACGATCGCCGGTGGCGACCGCGACGGCGCACCCGTCCTGAGCGACGTCGCCCTCACCCCCCGTTGAGTTGGGCCAAGATTCCCGTTGAGTTGGGCAGGGTTCCTCGTTCAGCTGGGCCAGAGTGCGATTTCGGCCCATCTCGCGCGTGATTTCCGCCCAACTCAACGGGGCTTGCGCGCCACGACGTAGAGGCGGTTCGAGCTCTCGCCGCGGGACTCGAGCGCGCCGCGGCGGTACCACTCGACGTCGGTCAGCCCGGCGGCCTGCACCAGGCGCACGATCCCGTCCTCCTGGTGGTACACGAAGTCGAGGTCGACCGGCTGGCCGAACCACTCGTCGTGGTGGCGGACGTCGGAGCCGGCGTGCAGGGCCAGCACCAGCCAGCCGCCGGGCGCGAGCGGCCGGGCCAGCGCCTCCAGCGCGCCCGGGAGCTCCGAGGGGGCCAGGTGGATGAGGGAGTACCAGGCGAGCACGGCGGACCAGCCGGTCGCCGTCGCCGGCCGCATCAGCGTCCGCAGGTCGCCGACCTCGTACGAGCCGCCGGGGAAGCGCCGCCGCGCCTCGGCGACCATGCCGGGCGACAGGTCGACCCCGGTCGCGTCCGCCCCGGCGTCGGCGAGGTACGCCGTCACGTGGCCCGGGCCGCAGCCGACCTCGACGACCGGTCCCCCGGCGGCGTGCGCGGCCACCCGGTCCAGCAACCAGGTCTCGAACGGCAGGCCCGTGAGCTCGGTCAGCAGGCTGTCGGCGTACGCCGTCGCGACCGCGTCGTACGACGCGCGCACCCGCTCGTCGCGCTCCGCGCCGCTGGGGACCTGGACGGGGGCGGCCGGCGCCGCCTCCGGGTCCGCGGCGCCGAGCAGGTGCGTCCAGCGGGCGTCCCGGTCGCCGCCGCGGCGCGGCAGCTCGCGGACCAGCCCCCGCTCGGCCATCCGGCGCAGCGTCTCCTCGACGGCGGCGCGGTCGGCGAACGGGTGCAGCCGGTCGGTCCGGCTCCGCAGCTCGCCGGGCGCCTGCGGGCCGCGCAGCAGCAGCACCGTGACCAGCGCCCGCTCGTCCGGCGCGAGGCCCAGCACCTCGTCGAGGACCTGGTGGTACTTCAGCGTGCGGCGCCCGGTGTCGGACCAGACGATCCGCAGCAGCCCGCGGTCCTTGAGCCGCCGGCCGACCTGCTCGAGGGTCTGCTCGTCGTAGTCGGTCACCGGGTCGCGGCTGTTGCTCTGGTTGCACGCGGTGCGCAGCGCGTTGAGGGTCAGCGGGTAGGTCGCGGGGACGGTCACCTGCTTCTCCAGCAGGCTGCCCAGGACCCGCTGCTCCTCGGGATCGAGCTCGGGGAGGTCGGTCACGGACGCGACTCTACGACCGTCGTCACCCGCCCCCGGTCGGGATCCCAGCGCCGCAGCGCGGTCAGCGTGAGCTCGACGTCGGCGTACCCCAGCACGTCGATCGCGCGCTGGGCGTCGGCGCGGTCGAGCCGCCGGGCGAGCGTCACGTGCGGGATCCAGCCGACGTGCTGCCGGTCGGGGACCTGGACCCGCACGGCGAGCACCCGGCGTACGACGTCGTCGTCGATGTCGAGCGCCCGGGCCACCGTGAGCCGCTCGCCGCCGAGCAGCAGCACCCCGGCGGCGCGGGCCCGCACCGGCAGCAGGCTCCCGAGCCGGGCCTTGGCGACGTCGATCGCGGCGTCGGGGAGGTCCGCCGCGGCGACGACCGTGACGTGCGGCGCGTTCGTCGGCGCGCGGTGGTCGAGCTGGGAGGGCAGGCCGGCGTCGTGCAGCGCCTGCCAGTCCCGGCGGACCAGGTCCTGGCCGCGCGCGTCGGGCACGAGTTCGAGCGCATGGAGCCGGGGCACGTGCTTAGGCTGCCCCATGGGCAAGCAGCGCAAGCGCCTGGGGGCCGCGGCGTACGAGGCGGAGCTGTTCCGCCTGCAGGCGGAGCTGGTCAAGGTGCAGGAGTGGGTGCGCGCGTCCGGCGCGCGGGTGGTGATCGTCTTCGAGGGCCGCGACGCCGCCGGCAAGGGCGGCACGATCAAGCGGATCACGCAGTACCTCAACCCGCGGGTGGCCCGGATCGCGGCGCTGCCGGTGCCGAGCGAGCGCGAGCGCGGCCAGTGGTACTTCCAGCGGTACGTCGAGCAGCTGCCAGCCGCGGCGAGATCGTGCTGTTCGACCGCTCCTGGTACAACCGCGCCGGCGTCGAGCGGGTGATGGGCTTCTGCACGCCGGACGAGTACCGCCGGTTCCTGCACCAGTGCCCGATCGTCGAGCGGCTGCTGGTCGAGGACGGGATCCTGCTGCTCAAGTACTGGTTCTCGGTCAGCGACGAGGAGCAGCAGCACCGCTTCCGCGAGCGCCTCGGCGACCCGGTGCGCCGCTGGAAGCTCTCCACGATGGACCTCGAGTCGATCACCCGGTGGGAGGACTACTCCCGCGCCAAGGACGAGATGATGGTGCACCCGACGTGCCGGAGGCGCCGTGGTACGTCGTCGAGGGGGACGTGAAGAAGGAGGCGCGGCTGAACATGATGGCCCACCTCCTCTCGGTGATCCCCTACACCGAGGTCGACCTGGCCCCGATCGAGGTGCCGGACCGGCCGCCGGCGACCGGCTACCGGCGGCCGCCGCGCGAGCAGGCGACGTACGTGCCGGACCACGTGGCCACGCTGCTCGGCTAGAGCCGACCCTCAGGAATACTGCGCCCATGGCGCTCCTCGACTCCTGGACACCCGGCGACCACACGGCCGAGGGGGTGACGCACCCGACGTACCGCAAGGGCAGCGGCCCCGGCGTGATCGTCATCCACGAGATGCCCGGGCTGACCCCGAGCGTGATCGGCTTCGGCGAGGAGGTGGTCGCCGCCGGGTTCACGGTCGTCATGCCGTCGCTGTTCGGCACGCCGGAGGCGCCGATGTCGGCCGGCAACGTGCTCACGGTGCTGCCGCGGGCCTGCGTGAGCCGCGAGTTCACGACGATGGCACGGGGCGAGACGTCGCCGGTGGCGGTCTGGCTGCGCAGCCTGGCCCGCTCCTTGCACGAGGAGCTCGGCGGGCCGGGCGTCGGCGCGCTCGGCATGTGCTTCACCGGCGGGTTCGCGCTGGCGATGATGGTCGACACCGCCGTCGCCGCGCCGGTGCTCGCCCAGCCGTCGCTGCCGTTCGCGGTCGGGAGGAAGCGGGCCGCCGACCTCAACCTCTCCCCCGGCGACCTGGCCGCCGTGCGCGACCGGGCGGCCGCCGGGTGCCAGGTGCTCGGGCTGCGCTACCGCCAGGACCCGGCGGTGGGCACCCGCTTCGACACGCTCACCCGGGAGATCGGCGACGCGTTCCTCCGCGTCGAGCTCGACGGCAAGGGCCACTCGACGCTGACCGAGCACCGCTCCCAGGAGGCCGTCGACCGGGTGCTTGCGTTCTTCGGCGAGAAGCTTCGGTGACCCGCCGCGGCCTGTTCGTCGCGCCGTTCGACGCGCTCGCCGACCCGCGGGTGGTCGGCGACCTCGCCGCCCGCGCCGAGGCGGCGGGGTGGGAGGGCTTCTTCCTCTGGGACCACCTGCAGTACGGCGAGCGCGTCTCGGCGATCGCGGACGTGTGGACCTGCTGCGCGGCCGTGGCGATGCGCACGTCCTCGCTGCTTGTCGGGCCCATGGTGACGCCCCTGGCCCGGCGCCGGCCGCAGGTGCTCGCGCGGCAGGCGTCGTCGCTCGCCGTGCTGTCCGACGGCCGGTTCGTGCTGGGCCTCGGCCTCGGCGACGACTGGGTCGGCGAGTTCAGCGCCTTCGGCGACGAGGCGTCCCCGCGGGTGCGCGGGGAGATGCTGGACGAGGGCCTCGAGGTGCTCACCGGACTGCTGTCGGGCGAACCCGTCGCGCACGACGGGCCGCACTACGCGGCCCGCGACGTGCGCTTCCTGCCCGCGCCGCGGGTGCCGATCTGGCTCGCGGGGCGGTTCCCGAACGCGGCTCCCCTGCGCCGCGCCACGGCGTACGACGGGTTCTTCGTCATCGGCCTCGGCTCGCCGGACGACGTGGCGACCGTGGCCGCGCAGGTCCCGGCGGCGCCGTACGACCTGGTCATCGACCTGCGCGCCGACCAGGACCACAGTCCCTGGCTCGACACCGGCGCCACCTGGCTCCTCACCCGGATCGGCCCCTACGACCTCGACCTCGCCGAGGTGCAACGCATCGTCGACGCGGGCCCGGGGCTCGGGTCGTCCGCCTGAGGGTGGCGTATTCGGGTGCCAGAGGCGGACGACCCGGTCAGGCGGAGAGGACCAGGCCGGAGGTGGGGACGCCGGTCCCGGCGGTGACCAGGACGTGCTCGACGTTGTCGACGGGGTTGACCGAGGTGCCGCGGACCTGGCGGACGCCCTCGGCGATGCCGTTCATGCCGTGGATGTAGGCCTCGCCGAGCTGGCCGCCGTGGGTGTTCAGCGGCAGCTTGCCGCCGATCTCGATGGCGCCGTCGGCGACGAAGCCGGGCGCCTCGCCGCGGCCGCAGAAGCCGAGCTCCTCCAACTGCATGAGCACGTACGGCGTGAAGTGGTCGTAGAGGATCGCCATCTGCACGTCGTCCGGCCCGAGCCCGCTCTGGCGCCACAGCTCGCGGCCGACCACGCCCATCTCGGGGATGCCGATGTCCTGGCGGTAGTACGACGTCATCACGAACTGGTCGACGCCGCTCCCCTGCGCCGCCGCCGAGATGTACGCCGGCTTCTGGGCCAGGTCCCGGGCGCGCTCGGCGGAGACGATCACCAGCGCCACCGCGCCGTCGCTCTCCTGGCAGCAGTCGAGCAGGTGCAGCGGGTCGACGATCATCCGGGAGGCCTGGTGGTCCTCGAGCGTGATCGGCCGCCCGTAGAAGAACGCGTCCGGGTTGGTCGCCGCGTGCCGGCGGTCCGCCACCGCCACCCGGCCGAAGTCCTCCGAGGTGGCGCCGTACTCGTGCATGTAGCGCCGCGCCTGCATCGCCACGGTCGCCGCCGGCGTGCCGAGGCCCATCGGGTAGGTCCAGGCGTTGTCGAGGCCGTTGGTGTTCACCTGGGTCGCGGCCGCGACCGAGAACTGCCCGAACCGCGAGCCCGAGCGCTCGTTGAAGCCGCGGTACGCCACCACGCAGTCGGCCACGCCGGTGGCGACCGCCATCGCGGCCTGCTGCACGGTCGCGCAGGCGCCGCCGCCGCCGAAGTTGATCCGGCTGAAGAACCGCAGCTCACCGCAGCCGAGCTCGCGGGCGACCGCGATCTCCGAGGAGGTGTCCATCGTGAACGTCGTGAAGCCGTCCACGTCGGCCGGGGTCAGCCCGCAGTCGGCCAGCGCGTGCTGCACGGCCTCCACGGACAGCTGCAGCTCGGACCGGCCGGACTCCTTGGAGAACTCGGTCGCCCCGATCCCGGCGATCGCCGCCTTGCGGTAAAGGCTCATGGCGCCACGACCGTCACGGTGCCGGTCACGTGGTCGCCGAGCGAGACCCGCCCGACGACCGAGATCGTCGCGATGCCGTCCTCGACCGACTCCACGGTGCCGCTGAACGTCAGCGTGTCGTAGGGGTGCGCCGGCGCACCGAGCCGGATCGCGATGCCCTTGAGCTCGGTGTCGCTCCGTCCATATCTCTGGCGAGCCCAGTCGACGACGTACCGCTCGACCAGCCCGTTGGTGGTCAGGATGTTCATGAAGATGTCCTTGGACCCGGCCGCCTGCGCGACGTCGCGGTCGTGGTGGACGTCCTGCCAGTCCCGGGTGGCGATCGCGGTGCTCACGATCGTGGTCGGGGTCAGCGGCAGCGACCACTCGGGAATCCGCTCTCCAGCCCTCATGCTCGCCTCCAGACCGGCAGGGTCAGCTCGTCGTCGACGCGGTTCCAGTCCACGCGCAGCCGCATCCCGATCTCGATCTCGTCGTCGGCCACGTCGACGACCTCGCCGACCATGCGCACGCCCTCGTCGAGGTCGATCAGCGCGATCACGATCGGCAGCTCCTTGCCCGGCACGGGCGGGTGCCGGTGCACGACGTACGAGAAGACGGTGCCGGTGCCCGCGGCCACGACGTGCCCGCGGTCCAGCGCCCCGCACTCCGGGCAGGCCGGGCCGGGCGGGTGCCGCAGGGCGCCGCAGGCGTTGCAGCGCTGGATCCGCAGCTCGCCGGCGGCGGTGCCGTCCCAGAAGTACTGGGAGTCCTGCCCGATCATCGGGCGGATGACCGCGGCGGTCATGCCTTCTCCTTCGGGATGAACTTCAGGACCCGGAAGAGCATCGTCGCGACCTTCTCCGGGCCCACGTACCAGGTGTTCCGCGACGTCACGAAGTAGCCCTCGCCCATCGCGGTGCTCTTCGGCCCGGCCACCGAGTCCAGGGCGGTCGTGACCCGCAGGTGCTCCCCCACCTTCAGGTAGCGCTCGTAGGTCTGCTCGCAGTTCGTGCCCAGCACGGCGGTGTAGCCCTCGGCGGTGAGGACCTCCATCATTCGGCTCAGCGGGTCGTCGTCCGGCCGGCGCCGGCCGAGGCCGGGCATGGTCCACACCTGGGCCATCGACGGCGGCGCCTCGCCGTTGCGGAACCGCTCGTTCTCGTAGCCCATCGCGTCCAGCCAGGTGCCGATCGTCGGCTGGTTGACCTCGTACGGCGCCACCGACTCCGAGCACTCGCCGAGCGCGATGATCCGCTCGGCCTCCGCCATGATCCGCTCGTGCGCGGTCACCTCGTTCATCGCGGCACCCTCGGCAGCCCGAGGCCGAACATCGCGATCAGCTCGCGCTGCACCTCCTGCACGCCCCCGCCGAAGGTGAGGACGAGGTTCCGCTTGGCCTGGCCGTCCAGGTACCTCATCAGCCGATCGGTCTCCTCGTCCGCCGGGTCGCCGTACCGGTGCACGATCGCGGTCAGGTCGGCGGCGAGGTGCTGCACCTGGTCGGCCGCGAACACCTTGGACGACGACGCGTCGCCCACGGAGATCTCGCCGTCCGCGGCGGCGCGGGCGACCTCCCAGTTCAGCAGCTCGTTGACGCGGAACACCGCGGTCACCTGACCCAGCACCCGGCGTACGTCGGGCCGGTCGACCACGCCCTGCTTCGCGGCCCACTCCGCGACCCGGTCGCGCAGCCCCTCGAGCCGCCCGGCCGGGCCGAGCATCACCCGCTCGTGGTTGAGCTGGGTGGTGATCAGCTTCCAGCCCTGGTTCTCCTCGCCGACCAGCATGTCGGCCGGCACCCGCACGTCGTTGAAGTACGTCGCGTTGACGTGGTGCGAGCCGTCCGCGGTGATGATCGGCGTGTGGGAGTAGCCGGGGTCGCTGGTGTCGACGATGAGGATCGAGATGCCCTGGTGCTTCGGGGCGTCCGGGTCGGTGCGGCAGGCCAGCCAGATGTAGTCGGCCTGGTGCCCGCCGGTGGTCCAGAGCTTCTGCCCGTTGACGACGTAGTGGTCGCCGTCGCGGCGGGCGGTCGTGCGCAGCGACGCCAGGTCGGTGCCGGCGTCCGGCTCGCTGTAGCCGATCGCGAAGTGCACGTCGCCTTTGAGGATCCGCTCGAGGAACATCTCCTTCTGCACTGGCGTGCCGTACCGGATCAGCGTCGGCCCCACGGTCTGCAGCGTCACCGCCGGCAGGTGCACGTCGGCGCGCTGCGCCTCGTTGGCGAAGATCGTCTGCTCGATCTCACCGAGCCCGTGGCCGCCGTACTCCGTCGGCCAGCCGACCCCCATCCAGCCGTCCTCGCCCATCTGCCGGACCACCCGCTGGTAGGTCTCGCCGTGCCGGTCCAGCGCCATGTCGCGGTGCTCGTTCTCGTCGGCGAGGCCGGTGAAGTACTCGCGCAGCTCGGCCTTGAGCGCCCGCTGCTCCTCGGTGAGTTCGAGGTTCTTGGTCGCCGGGTCCTCGACGGGCACGTCGTCGGGCTGCGCGTCGAGCGCGTGCACGATGTCGGTGACCCACGAGGAGTAGCGCGCCATCGGGTAGGTGATGTCCACGCCCATGCCGCCGTGCAGGTGGTGGCAGGTCCGCATCGCGCCGGGCGCCTCGTGGCAGACCCAGTACGCCGCGACGGCCAGGTCGTCACCCGCGAGGTCGAGCCCGGCGCCGAGGCCCTCGGTGATCCGCCAGGCGGCGTTCTCCGCGGCCAGGTCGACCGTGCGGGAGGCGATGTAGACGTCGGCGATCTGCATGGCGACCGCCTGGAACTCCGCCAGCGACCGGCCGAACTGCGTCCGGCCCTTGATGTACGCCGCGGTCAGGTCGCGCGCCCCCTCGACCACGCCGGCGGCGGTCAGGCACAGGCCCGCCACCCACAGCTCGCGCAGCACCCGCGCGGCGTCCGCCCCGGGCAGCAACTCGGCGGGCGCGCCGTCGAGGACCACGGTGTGCTGCGGGGTGCCGAGGCTCGACATCGACGCGAGCAGCTCGACACCGGGTCCGCTCGGGTCGACCAGCGCCACCACGGGGCCGTCGGCGGACGCCGCGGTCACGAGCAGCCGGGCCGCCCGGTCGGCGTACGTGACGCCGATCTTGCGGCCGCTCACCGTGCCCTCGGCGTACGTCGTCGCGGCGAGCTCACGCAGGGCCGGGCTCAGCAGCGTCTCGCCCGCGGCGACACCGGGCAGGTACGCCGACCGCTGCTCGTCCGAGCCCGCCGCGGCGAGGGTGAGCACGCCGCAGCACAGCGTCTCCCAGACCGGCAGCTGCATGGCACGGCGGCCGCTCTCCCGCAGGAGCACGGCGACCTCGGCAAGCCCGAGCCCCTCGCCGCCCTGGGCCTCGGGGACCGGCAGCGCGAGCAGCCCCGCCTCGCCCAGCGCCGCCCAGGTCGCCTCCGCGTCGTCGCCGGCCCGCTCCAGCGCCTCGCGGACGACCGACCGGACGGCCTCGACTGCCTCACTCACCCGCATCTCCTGCCCGTGCTCGGGTACCTGACGTGCGAAACTGTAACCTGTTCTACTCCAGAACGGCACGCCCGTCGAGAACGAGGAGACCCCGATGCACACACCGCGCTCGCTCCTCAAGAGGCGCGTGTACGTGCCGTACGCGCGCATCCCCGAGGGCCGGATGCTCGAGCTCCCGGGCCGCGGCGCGACGTACGTGACCGACACCCCCGGGCCGAGCCCGGACTCCCCCGCGGTGGTGCTCCTGCACGCGGTCGGCTGCACCGGGCTGCTCACCTGGTTCCCCTCGATCGAGCCGCTCTCCCGGCGTTACCGCGTGGTCACCCTCGATCAGCGCTGGCACGGCCGGGGCATCCAGTCGCCGGAGTTCTCGCTGGTCGACTGCGCCGACGACGTGGCGGCGGTCATCGACGCCCTCGACCTCGGCGAGGCGATCGTCGCCGGCTTCTCGATGGGCTCGATCGTGGCGCAGCGGGTCTGGCGCCAGCACCCCGACAAGGTCGCCGGCCTGGTGTTGTGCGCGACGACCGACCGGTTCCGCTCGACGCTCGCCGAGCGGTCCTTCCACGCCGCGATGGGCGTGGCCATGGGCGCCGCCCGCGGCGTCTCGCGCTCGCGGACGGCGGCGCGCGCCGCGCGGGCCGCCGGGCGCGCCACGAACCGGACGCTCGGCATCGCGCCGCTCGACATCCACGACTGGGCGGTCGAGGAGTTCCGCAGCACCAGCCCCTGGGCGGTCGGCCAGGCGGTCGCCGCGCTCGGCCGCCACCACTCCCGGCCGTGGCTGGGCCGCATCGACGTGCCGACCGCGGTGGTGGTCACCCTCAAGGACAAGGTGCTGCCGCCGGACAACCAGATCGCGCTGGCGCGCCGGATCCCCGGCGCCACGATCCACGACATCCCCGCCGGTCACGCCAGCTGCGTGATGGAGGCCGAGCGGTTCGTCCCGGCCCTCCTGGAGGCCGTGAACACCGTCAACGCGCGGCGCCGCGACTTCCCGCGCCGGAGGCCGACTTCGCCGTCTTCTTCGTCGCGGACCTCCGAGTCCGCCTGACCGGGGCCTCGGCGACGACGGCGGCCTTGAGGCGGGTCAGCTCGGCCGGGAACCGGCGGACCAGGTCCTCGACGTCCGGCATGGACTCGCGGCAGGCGATGATCCCGACGTGCACCCGGCCGTTGTTCGACATGACGGTGACGTTCAGGCCGGCGCCGTGGAACACCGGGCCCAACGGGTACAGCGCCTCGATCAGCGCGCCCATGAAGTAGAGCGGCACCGGCGGACCGGGAACGTTCGAGATCACCAGGTTGTGCACGACCGGGTGCAGCTCGGGCAGCTTGAGGCCGGCGTACGCGCGCACCGCCAGGCCGAAGGTCCGCGGCGCCGCGAACTCCGCCCAGTCCTGGAGCGAGTCGGCGCTGATCGCGGAGTGGTGCTCCTTCGCGTGCCGGTTGCGCTCGGCCAGGTCGCGCAGCCGCTCGAGCGGGTCCTCGGTGTCGGTGCCGAGCTTGGCGAACAGCGCCGACACCTTGTTCGCGCCGCCCGAGCGCTGCGACTGCTCGCGCACCGACACCGGCACGGTCGCCAGCAGCGAGCTCGAGGGCAGCTCGTCGCGGTCCTCGAGATAGGAGCGCAGCGCGCCACCGGCAACCGCCAGGACGACGTCGTTGACGGTGGTCGCGGTCGCGTTCTTGATCTGGCGGATGTCGTCGAGCGACATGTCCGCCAGCGCGATCGCGCGGTGCCCGGTGATGGTGCCGTTGAACGACGTGCGCGGCGCCGAGAACGGCGCGGCCATCGCGGTGCCGGCGCGGGCCCGGCCCACCGTCTTCGCGATCAGCTGGGTCGACGGCGCGACCAGCTTCACGGCGTTCAGCGGGCGGGTCATCGCGCCCAGCAGGCCGCGCCCGAACAGCTCGGCCCGGCCCGGCTCGTGCCCGGCCGGCCGCGGCTCGCTGCTCGCCATCGGGCCCGCGTCCGGCTCGAGGCTGCACAGGTGGGAGACCAGGTTCGACCCGGAGACGCCGTCGACGGTGGCGTGGTGCATCTTGGAGAACACCACGACCTTGTCGTCCTGGTAGCCCTCGATCACCCACATCTCCCACAGCGGGGCGGAGCGGTCCAGCGGCAGGCCGGCCAGGTGGCTGGTGAGCTCGACCAGCTCGGCGTACCCGCCGGGCGACGGCAGCGCGAGGCGGTGCACGTGCCGGTCGATGTCGAAGTGGCTGTCGCGCACCCAGACCGGGTGGTCGATGCCCATCGGCACGCGGCGCAGCTTGCGGGTGAACTCCGGGACGTCGCGGACGCGGCGCTCGAGCTCGTCGCGGAACGCCGCGTACGAGTAGCCGTCCGGCATCGTGCTCGGGTCGAGCACGATCACGCCGCACACGTGCATCAGCTGCGCCGGCGTCTCCAGGTACAGGAAGCTCGCGTCGAGCCCCGACAGCCGTTCCATGACTCCCTCTTTCCCGCCTGTTCCCCACCTGCCACGCCCGCACCGCCAAGTGGAACGTGTTTCAGTTCGGTAACGACAGTCTCCCACGGACGACACGCGTGACGACCGTCTCGATGCTGCTCCTAGTCTGAGGGCCATGTCGTTCCTGCGCCGCCAGCTCGTGACCGCAGCCCTCACCGCGAACGCCATCCGGCCGGTCCCCGGGTTCCGCGCCGGCATCCCGTCGTTCGCGGCCGGCTGGCTGACCTCGGAGCTCGCGCCGCACCTGCTGGCGCTCACGGCGGCCGACACCGCCGCGCACGCCGTCCGCCGGCCGCGCAGCCGCGCCGGCCTGGCCCTCGCGGCGCTCAACCTGGCCGGCCAGGCGTTCCTGGTCGACCAGGCCCGGCGGGTCCAGAAGGACGCCGAGGAGGCGCTGGTGGAGGGCATCGGCGCCGACTACGCCGAGCAGCTCGACGCGCTGCCCACCCCGGCCGAGCTGGCGACGCCGTGGCGCCGGCTCGTCAACCCGTTCCGGATGCGCAACGACGCCGTGGTCGTCGAGAAGGACATCCCCTACGCGCCCGAGCACGGCAAGCGCGGGCTGCTCGACGTCTACCGCCCGGCCAACGGGAGCGACCGGGCTCCGGTCCTCCTCCAGGTGCACGGCGGCGGCTGGACGATCGGCACCAAGGACCAGCAGGGCATCCCGCTCATGCAGCACCTGGCCGCGAAGGGCTGGGTCTGCGTCGCGATCAACTACCGGCTGGCGCCGCGCGACCCCTTCCCGGCCCAGATCGTCGACGTCAAGCGCGCGATCGCGTGGATCCGCGAGCACATCGAGGAGTACGGCGGCGACCCGGACTACGTCGCGATCACCGGCGGCTCGGCCGGCGGCCACCTGACCGCGCTGGCCGCGGTGACCGCCGGCGACCCGGCGTACCAGCCCGGCTTCGAGGACGCCGACACCAGCGTCGCGGTCGCGGTGCCGCACTACGGCGTCTACGACTTCGCCGGGTGCACCGGGCTGCGCAGCGCCGAGCTGATGCGCGACCGCTTCCTGGCGCCGCGGATCGTCCAGCGGCGGTGGGAGGAGGCGCCGGAGGTCTTCGAGGCCGGCACTCCCCTGCTGCGGATCACCAAGGAGGCCCCCGACTTCTTCGTCCTGCACGGCGCCCACGACTCCCTGGTGTCGGTCGAGCAGGCGCGACTGTTCGTGCAGCGGCTGCGCGACGTGTCCGGGGCGACGGTCGTGTACGCCGAGCTGCCCGGTGCGCAGCACGCGTTCGACGTGTTCCCGTCGATCCGCAGCGCCCACGTGGTCCGTGCGATCGACCGCTACCTCCACTGGCACTGGAACGGCTGGCGCCGCGAGCGCGCGGCTACAGGGTCCAGAACCCCGCCGCAGCCACGAGGCTGAACCCGGCCAGCTCGACCAGGCCGATGCGCGCCGGCCGCCACCCCGGGTCGTGCCACCAGATCGCCCGGGCCGCCAGGAGCACGAAGGGCGCCGCGAGCCACCCGGAGGTGCCCGAGGCCGCGCAGGCCGCCACGACGACGACCGGTGCCGCGACCGCGAACACCCGGGACGCCGTGGTGTAGGCGGGGTTGTTGCGCTCGCGGATCAGGGACTTCACGTGCAGGGTCGAGCCGACCAACGCCAGCGCGGTGACCAGCATCGCCAGCAGCACCTCCGTCGTCAGCGCGTTCCCCACCCCGTCCACCACGCCGGCGACGACCGGCACCAGCAGCACGCACTCGGCGACCAGCACGAGGTCGTTGGTCATCGACCGCTCGCGGTGCCGCCGCGCCTCGAGCAGGTTGACCGCGAACAGCGCGAGGTAGCCCAGCAGCACCCAGCCCAGCCACGGGTGCGTGACCAGCAGCGGCGCCCCGGCGAGCAGGCACAGCGGCGTCCAGAGGAGGACGGCCCGACGGAACCGCTCCCGCCGGCCACGCGCGGTCAGCAGTCCGGTGACGGCCCAGCTGGCCGGGTACGCCGCGACCCACGCGACCGCCAGCTCCGGCAGCCACGGGGACCAGCCGGCCGCCGCGACGCCCAGCAGCAGGGGCAGGCCGAGGAATCCCCAGGCGCCGTGCTGGGGCGGGACGACCGGGTCGCGGCGGGGGCGGCCGCTGCCGGGCTCAGCGCGGGGCTTCGGTGTCCTCGTCCGCGACATACTCGTCGTCGCCGATCGCGAGCAGCACCGCCGGCGCGTCGTCGGTCAGCGCGACGGTGACGGTCACCTCGGTGTCGGCCAGGCCGGCGAGCTCGTCGGCGTTGGTCTCCACCGTGCCGTCGGCGTCGAAGTCGGCCAGCGCGTCGGCGGCCAGGTAGTCCTCGTCACCGACGTCGAGCACCGTCTCCTGCTCGGCGTCGGCCACGCACCACGCCGGCTCCTCCTCGGTGCCGCAGGCCTGCAGGATGCCGGTGAGCTCGGTCGGCGCACCCGGCTCCGGCGTCGGGTCCGGCGTGGGGGTCGGCGTAGGGGTCGGGTCCGGCGTGGGCGCCGGGTCCGGCGTCGGCGTGGGGTCGGGCAGGTGTCCCGGCGAGCCGCCCGGCTGCTGGTGGTCGCCGCCCATGCCGGTCTGCGCGCCCTCGGGATGGCCGGTGGGCTGCTGGTGCTGCTGCTCGTGGCCGGGCTGGCGGCCGGGGTGCTCCTGCTGCTCGACCGTCGGGAGCGGCGCCTCGGCGCGCACCAGGACCGGGCCGTCCTGGGGCAGGGCCGGCAGCGCGTAGTCGCCGGTGCGGTACTCGTGCTCGAGCGCCATCACCCGGGCGACGTACGCCGCCGACGGGTTGTAGCGGTGCAGGGCGGTGCGGACCCCTGAGCGCGTGTCGAGCGAGCCCGGCGCGGAGCAGAGGAAGACCGCGGCGCCGAGGGCGGCGTCGTCGAGGTCGTCGGCGGAGCGCTTGCCGTCGCCGTCCGCGTCGACGCCGACGCTGGTCCACGTCGACGGCAGGAACTGCATCGGCCCCACGGCGTGGTCCCAGCGGCGGTCGCCGTCCAGGCGCCCGGCGTCGGTGTCGGCGACCTTCGCGACCTTGCCGTGCCCGTCGAGCGCGACCCCACGGATGAGCGGCTTCGACACGCCGTCACTGCCCAGCACCGCGCCGCCGTCGCGACCGTGGTCGGACTCCACGCCACCGATCGCGGCGAGCAGGGTCCAGGAGAGCCCGCAGGTGCGGTCGACCTTGCCGACGACCGTCGCGGCGCGCTGGTAGGCCAGCATCGCGGTGACCGGGATGTCGCCGGTCCGCGCGGCCGAGACCGGAGCGACGTCGCGAACCACGGCCACGCGGCCGCCGGAGGTGGCCGGCAGGGACGGGTCGGCCGTCGTCACGAGCGTGTCGATCGGACCGGCACCGACGTGCTGGACGGGGGCCGGGGACGTCCACGAGTGCACCGCGACGGCGACGCTCGCGATGGTGAGCGTGGCGGTGAGGGCGAGTCGCACAGGACGGACGGTGACCATGGCGCTTCCAGCGTAAACCTCGGCGCGGAACCGCGCGGGTGAATCGCACCCCAATGTGGAGTGATTTTCTAGACATTCACGCCGGGGGTCAGCGGGGCAGCCCCAGGATCCGCTCGCCCGCCACGTTGCGCAGGATCTGGGTGGTGCCCCCCGCGATCGACAGGCACCGGGTGTTCAGCAGCTCCCAGACGTCGGCCCGCAGCTCCTCGTCGGCCTCGAGCAGGAGGCGGTCGCCGTGCAGCTCGACCACGAGCTCCGCGCCGTCCTGCCGGCTGCGGACGCCGAGGAGCTTGGCCACGCTCGACTCCGCGCCGGGCCCCTGACCCGCCAGCGACCGCATCGTCGAGCGCACCCCGAGCAGCGAGCAGACGGTCGAGAGCGCGACCGCGTGCCCGACGCGGACCCGGTGGGCCGCGGTGCCGCCCGCGGCGGCGATCTCCACCGCCCGCTCGACGCTGTGTCCCAGCCGGCTCGAGCCCATCGCCACGCGCTCGTTGGCGAGCGTCGTCCGGGCCAGCCGCCAGCCGTCGTCGACCTCACCGACGACGAGCTCGTCGGGCACGAAGACGCCGTCGAGGAACACCTCGTTGAACAGCGCCTTGCCGGTGATCTCGCGCAGCGGCCGCACGTCGATCCCCTCGCTGTTCCGCATGTCCACGAGGAAGTAGGTGATGCCGCGGTGCTTGGGCGCGTCCGGGTTCGTCCGGGCCAGGCAGATGCCCCAGTCGGCACGCTCGGCGACCGAATTCCAGACCTTCTGGCCGGTCAGCCGCCAGCCCCCCTCGACCCGCTCCGCCTTCGTCCGCAGCGCCGCCAGGTCGGAGCCGGCGCCCGGCTCGGAGAAGAGCTGGCACCACACCAGCTCGCCGAGCAGCGACGGCCGCACGAACCGCTCGCGCTGCTCGTCGGTCCCGTGCTCGAGGATCGTCGGGACCGCCCAGCCCGCGATCACGATGTCCGGCCGGTCGAGCCCGGCGCGGGCCAGCTCCTGGTCGATGACGAGCTGGGTCACCGCGTCCGCGCCCAGGCCGTACGGCGCGGGCCAGTGCGGGGCCAGGTAGCCCGTCTCGACGAACGCCGCGCGCCGCCCCGCCTCCGGGAGCGCCGCGATCCGCTCGACGTTCGCGCGCACCTCGTCGCGGACCTGCGCGTCGCGGCCCTCGAGGTCGATCTCCACGCGCCGGCGTACCCCGGCGACCGCGGCGGCGGTCAGCCGCTCGGCCGCCTCGTCGGCGTCTCCGACGAGGGCACGCAGCGTCAGCGCCCGGCGCAGGTAGAGGTGGGCGTCGTGCTCGTAGGTGAAGCCGATGCCACCGAGCACCTGGATGCACGACTTCGCCACGTCGACGGCGCCGTCGAAGGCCACCGCCGCGGCCACGTCGGTGGCGAACGCCCACTGCACCTCGTCCCCGCCCGCGGCGGCCGCGGCGTCCCAGGCCACGGCCGTGACCGCCTCGGCGGTCTCCAGCATCTCCGCACACAGGTGCTTGACCGCCTGGAAGCTGCCGATCTTCTGCCCGAACTGCTCGCGCACCTTCGCGTACTCGACCGCCGTCGCCAGGCACCAGCGCGCGACGCCCGCCGCCTCGGCGGCGGCCAGGCTGACGGCCGTACGCCGGACCCGCTCGGTCGTGACGTCCGCCGGCTCGCCGGCGGTGGGGTCGAGCACCCGCAGCCGGCCGAAGCGCCGGGCCAGGTCGAGCCCGCGCACCGGCGTCAGGTCCACCGCCTCCCGCGGGAGCAGCCGCCAGGCACCCTCGACCTCGGCGAGGACGTGCGTGGCCGACGGCGCGTCCCAGACGGCGTCGCCGAGCGCCAGGCCGACGACGGCGCCGTCCGGGACCGCGCCCAGCACGGACGCGGCGACGGCCGGGCCGAGCAGCGGCCCCGGCAGGAGCTCGTGGGCGCAGGCCTCCAGCGCCACGGCGACGTCCAGCGTCGTACCGCCCCCGCCGCCGGCGGACTCCGACAGCCCGATCGCCGGTACGCCCATCTCGGTGAGCGCCTGCCAGGCGTCGGCGAAGGTGGCGCCGGCCTCCTCCTCGGCCGCCCGGGCCAGCTCGCGGCCGCGCAGGTCGGCGGCCCACTTGCGCAGGCTGGACGCGAGCTCGACGTGCTCGTCGGAGATCCCGATGGACATTGACCCTCCGGTCGGGTGGTTTCGAGGCTCGCTTCGCTCGCACCTCAACCACCGTCGAAACTAGAACGTGTTACAACTCTACTAGAGTCCTCGCGTGACCGACATGCCCGCGGACCCTGCCCAGGAGTGGCTGAGCCACGCGCTCGACGCCAAGGGCTTCATGCCCGAGGACGAGGGGCTGCTGCTGCACCGGTACGCCCGCGAGCGACTGCCGCACGGGCCGGTGCTCGAGGTCGGGACCTACTGCGGCAAGTCCGCGATCTACCTGGGCGCCGCGGCCCGCGAGGTCGGCGGCACCGTGGTCACGGTCGACCACCACCGCGGGTCGGAGGAGAACCAGGCCGGCTGGGAGCACCACGACGCCTCGCTGGTCGACGAGGAGTTCGGGCTGATGGACACGCTCCCCGTCTTCCGCCGCACCATCGCCCGCGCGGGCCTGGAGGAGCAGGTGGTGGCGATCGTCGGCCGCAGCACGACGGTCAGCGCGCTGTGGCGCACTCCCCTGTCCCTGCTGTTCATCGACGGCGGGCACGCCGAGGAGCACGCGCAGAACGACTACTCCGGCTGGGCGCCCTGGATCCTGCGCGACGGGCTGCTCGTCATCCACGACGTGTTCCCCGACCCGGCCGACGGCGGGCAGCCGCCGTACCACGTCTTCCTCCGGGCGCTCGAGGGCGGCGCCTTCACCGAGGTGGAGGCGCTGGGCTCGATGCGGGTGCTACGACGTACGGCCGGGGAGGCCGGAGAGCCGGTCGGCTGACGGGCAGCCGCACTCGAGCGCGAGCTCGGTGAAGTGCGGCGCCAGCGAGGTGCCGCGGTAGATGCCCGAGCCGGCCGTGCTGTGCCCGGCGACCTCGCCGAGCGCGTCGACGGCCAGGATCACCGCGGCCGCGGTGTACGTCGTGTGCTCGACCGGCCAGTGCACGTTGCGCGGCTCGTCGGTGAGCGACTGGTCGCCGTAGACCCAGCCGGTCCAGTAGCGGCCGTCGTCCTCGCGCAGGAACTGCATGTCGCTCAGCAGGGTCAGCGCACGGCGGTGGTCGCCGAGCAGGTCGAGCGCCATCGCCAGCTCGCAGGTCTCCGCACCGGTCACCCACGGGTTGGTGTCGACGCAGTGGATGCCCAGGCCGGGGACGACGAAGTCGTCCCACCGCGTCTCGAGCAGGTCGAACGCAGCCCGGCCGCGCACCGCCCCGCCGAGGACCGGGTAGTACCAGTCCATCGAGTAGGTGGACTTGTCCTCGAACAGGTCGCGGTGCTCGCGCACCGCGTGGCCGAGCCGGCCGCCCGCGAGCTCCCACTCGGGCTGCGGGTCGTCGAGGAGGTCGGCGAGCGCGACGCCCGCACGCAACGAGTGGTAGATGCTCGAGTTGCCGGTCAGCAGGCAGTAGTCCTCGGTGGGCGTGTAGTTGATCCCGCCCCACGGCACCTGCTGCGAGACGACCCACCCGAGTGCGGCGCGCACCATCGGCCAGTACTCATGGACGAACTCCAGGTCGCGGCGCACCAGCCAGTGGTGCCACAGCCCCACGGCGACGTACGCCGTCATGTTGACGTCGCCGCGGTCGTCCGCGGCCCGGCCGCCGACGATCTTCATCGGGAAGGACCCGTCGGCGTGCTGCATCGTGGGGATCCAGGCGTAGGCGCGCTCGGCCGCCTCGACCTCGCCCCCGACGAGCATCGCCATCGCGGCCTCGACGTGGTTCCAGATGTCGACGTGCTCCCCCGTGGTCCACGGGATCGCGCCCCACGGCTCCTGCATCGCGGCGATCGAGGCCGCGGACTCGGCGACCTGCTCGGCGCTCAGCACGCCCTCGACGTACGGGATGCTCATGCGACGTCGGGCTTGCGGAAGTACAGCACCATGCTCTTGCCGATCAGCGGGTCCAGGACCTTGCCGGCGAGCTGCAGCGCCCTGGGCTGCTTCATGATCTCCCAGACCAGCAGCCGGTGGTACGCCTTGGCGGCGGGGTGGTCGTCGTTGTTCACGCCCACCGCGCACTTGATCCACCAGTACGGCGCGTGCAGGCCGTGGGCGTACGCCTTGCCCTCGAAGATCATCGCGTCGCCCGGCGTACCGTCGTTGAACCGGCCGGCCTTGGTGACCTTGTCGATCAGCTCGTGGTCGGTGTAGATCCGGATGTGGCCGCCCGGGGCGTCGTGGTACTCGCTCGAGAGCTTCCAGTTGATGACCTCGGGCAGCCAGCGCGGCACCGAGATCGCCATCGTGCCGCCGGGGCGCAGCACCCGGACCAGCTCCTTGATCGCGTCGACGTCGGCGTGGATGTGCTCGAGGACCTCGGCCGCGATGATCCGGTCGAACTCCCCGTCGGCGAACGGCAGCTCGAGCGCGTCGCCCTGCTTGATGTCGGCGTTGGCGCCCTCGGGCACCTCGCCCTGCTCCTTCATCGCGCCGAAGATCTCCAGCACGCCCGCGAGCTCGTCGGCGTCCATGTCGAACGCGACCACGTCGGCGCCGCGGCGGTAGGCCTCGAACGCGTGCCGCCCGCCGCCCGCGCCCATGTCGAGCAGGCGCTCGCCCGGGCGCAGCCCGAGCCGGTCGAAGTCAACGGTCAGCACTGCGCTCTCCTCGGTAGTCCGCGATCACTTCCTCGTACGCCGCCGCGACCTTCTGGGCCACCGCGCGCCAGCTGAACAGCTCCTCGACCCGCTGCCGGCCGGCCCGCCCGTAGCGCTCGCGCCGCTCGGGGTCGTCCAGCAGCGCGGCGATCGCCGCCTCCAGCTCGCCCACGTCGCCGGGGGTGACCAGGTCGGCGCAGAGCCCGTCGGGCCCCACCACCTCGGGGATCGCCCCGGCGTCCGAGACCACGAGCGGCGTACTGCAGGCCATCAGCTCGGCGGTGGGGAGCGAGAAGCCCTCGTAGAGCGACGGCACGCAGGCGAGCTCGGCGGAGCCCATCAGCTCGACCAGCTCGGCGTCGGAGATGCCGTGCACGAAGTGGACGGAGTCCTGGATCGAGAGCTTGTCGATCAGCTTCTCGGTGCGGCCGCCCTCCTTCGGCTTGGTGACGAGGAAGAGCTCGATGTCGCGCTCGGTGCGGAGCTTGGCGAACGCCTCCAGCAGCGTCGCGATGCCCTTCATCGGGGCGTCCGCGCTCGCCATCGCCATGATCCGGCCGGGCACGCGGGGCTTGGTGGGCGGCACGAACCCGTCGTCCACGCCCAGCAGGATCACCTGCATCCGCGCCGGGTCGACCCCGAAGTCGCGGGCGATGTCGCGCTTGGAGGTCTCCGACGGCGTCAGGATCTTGCGCGCCCGGCGGGCGACCTTGGCCTGCATCCGCACGAAGCCGTACCAGCGGCTCAGCGTGAACTTGCGCCACGGGTTCCGCGTCGAGGCGATGTCGATGCGGCGGTCGTAGCTGATCGGGTGGTGCAGCGTGGTGATCAGCGGCAGGCCGAGCTTCTCGATCTCGAGCATGCCGTAGCCGAGCACCTGGTTGTCGTGGACGATGTCGAACTCGCCGACCCGGTCCTTCAGCGCGCGGACGGCGCGCAGGCTGAACGTCTTGGGCTCCGGGAACCCGGCCGCGCACATCGTGAGGAACTCCTCGACGTCGATGCGGTCGCGGAACTCCTTGAGCTTCGGGACCCGGAACGGGTCGGGCTCGCGGTAGAGGTCCAGGCTCGGCAGCTTGGTGAGCTCGACGCCGGGGTCGAGCTCCGGGTACGGCTGTCCGGAGAACACCTCCACGGTGTGCCCGAGGGCGACCAGCTCGCGGCTCAGGTGCCGGATGTAGATGCCTTGGCCGCCGCAGTGGGGCTTGCTCCGGTAGGACAACAGCGCGACCCGCATCCGCACCCTCTCTCTGGCTTTCTGATGGTGACGGACGTGGGACACGCCGTACCCGCAAAGTGGAACGTGTTCCTATTTTAGCCCATGAATTGTTAGCCTAGTCGTCGACGTCAACGTGACTCTCGGGGGTCACCAGTACGATGCGACCTCCGGCGTCTGCGTGGACGCTCGTCCATCGACAAGCAGGGATAGGGGTCCGTGTGAGCAGCGCCAACTCGCTGGCGGTCGAAGACCTGGGCTCAGCGGCCCAGCGCGACCGGCGCAAGCGCATCCTCGACGCGACCATCGCGCTCGCGTCCCAGGGCGGCTTCGACGCCGTCCAGATGCGGGCCGTGGCCGAGCGCGCCGACGTCGCCCTCGGCACCCTGTACCGGTACTTCCCGTCGAAGATCCACCTGCTCGTGTCCGCGCTGCAGCGCGAGTTCGAGCGCACCGAGGTCGCCCTGCGGGACAAGCCGGTCGAGGGCGACACCACCGCCGACCGGGTCATCAACGTCCTCAAGCGGACCACTCGCGGCATGCAGAGCGACCCCAAGCTGACCGAGGCGCTCACCCGCGCGTTCATGTTCGCCGACGCCTCCGTCGCCGCCGAGATCCACCAGGTCGGCATGCTGCTGACCTCGATGCTGACCCGGGCGATGTACCCCGAGGGCCACGAGGTCACCGAGGACGACGTCCAGATCGCCCGCGTGATCGGCGACGTCTGGCTCTCCGCCCTGGTCGGCTGGGTCACCGGCCGCACCAACGCCGTCGAGACCGGTCAGCAGATCGAGGTCGCGGTCAAGCTGCTGCTGCGCGACTGAGCACCACCGCCGAGTCGGCGCCAATGCAGGCCGCACCACCGCCGAGTCGGCGCCAATGCAGGCCGCACCACCGCCGAGTCGGCGCCAATGCAGATTGGACCACCGCCGAGTCGGCGCCAATGCAGGCCACACCACCGCCGAGTCGGCGCCAATGCAGGCCACACCACCGCCGAGTCGGCGCCAATGCAGATCTGCACCTGCAGTAGCGCCGACTCGACCCTGCCTACACCTGCAGTAGCGCCGACTCGACCCTGCCTGCACCTGCAGTAGCGCCGACTCGACACTGCCTGCACCTGCAGTAGCGCCGACTCGACACTGCGTATGCCTGCAGTAGCGCCGACTCGACACTGCGTATGCCTGCAGTAGCGCCGACTCGACACTGCGTATGCCTGCAGTAGCGCCGACTCGACACTGCCTACACCTGCAGTAGCGCCGACTCGACACTGCCTACGCCTGCAGTAGCGCCGACTCGGCGTCAGCCCGGGTAGGTCCGGCACGGCTGGCTGCGCAGCGACGCGCACGGCGGGGCGGCGGCCGGGACCTGCACGCCCGGCACCACCGGCAGCACCAGCCGCGACGGGTGCCGGCGATCTGCGAGGACCTGCACGCGCTCGCCGTCCGAGACCGTGCGCGCGAACGCCCACTGCGGCCGGGCGCCGCCGGGCGCGTCGAGCGTGAGGCGGATCCGCGACCCCTTCCGGAAGGGCTGGGCGAACGGGAACAGCTCGACCCGCACCTTGGTCCACCGGCCGGCGGGCAGCGGCGCCGCGTCGGCGGCCAGGTCCGTGTGCACCGGCGAGATCGCCGTCGAGCGGGTCCGGTCCAGCGCCCGGTGGCTGGCGCGGAGCCAGCCGGACTGGACGTAGACCTCGGTCCCGTCCGGCCGGACCTCGCTGAGCGTCACCTCGAGGTCGGTGTCCGGGGCGGACGACCTGATCCAGAGGTCGACGGAGCCGGTGCCGATCGCCACCACGGTCCTCTCCAGCGGCGCGGTGATCCAGCCGAGGCCCTTCCCCGGTGGGATCTGACGCCAGTCGTACGTCGGGTCCGCGCTCCAGATGTTGCCGCCGGGGAAGTCCACCGCCGGCAGCGCCGAGGGGTCCGCGACGTAGCCGCGAACCCGCGGCGACGGTGCCTGGGCCGGCCGCGCACCGCCGAGCCGCTTGCCGTCGAGGTAGAGCGCCGTCGGCCGCACCGACTCGATCGGCCACGAGGAGAACGTCCGCACGAACCGCGGCAGCGGCGACCCGGCCGGCTGCCCGGCGGCGGCGCCCTCCTCGAACAGCACGCGCACCGGCTTCTGCGCCTCGTACGCCGCGAGCGCCTGCCGGTAGCTCATCCCCGTGTAGTCGATGCCCGGCGGCAGCTGCAGGCCGCCGACGCCGGTGAGCGCCTGCGCCAGGATCGGCGCGACCAGCTTCTTGGCGGTGCCGGGCACCCGATGCGCGACGTACAGGTCGAGGAAGTCGGCGTACCTCCCGAAGATGCCGAGGCTCAGCGACTCGATGTGCGAGCCGTTGACCAGGTTCGCGTAGACGTGCGGCGAGCCGGTGAGCCGGCTGATCAGCGCGGGCCAGTGCCCGCCGGTCTGCTCGTCCTGCCAGGCGCCGGCGATGAAGACCGGCACGTCGATGTCGGGGGCCCAGACGCTCGGGTTGATCGGGTCGCCGATCCCGGATGAGTAGAAGGGGTTGTCGTCGATCATCGTGGCGAGGTCGACGTTCTGCAGCCGCACGCGCTGGTTCTCGGCACACTCCTCGTCGCCCGCCTCGGCCCGGGCCTTGGCCCACGCCTGGCCGTACGGCGCCGCCTGCGCGGCCCGCTCCTTCGCCCACGGGACGGCGAACCCGGTGTTGAGGATGCCGCCCGGGTAGAGCGTGCCGCGGTAGGTGTCGTCGATGACCGACAGCGGGGTGATCGCCGCGAGGTGCGGCGGCTGGGTGCGCGCCACGTAGAGCTGCTCGATCCCCGGGTAGGAGATGCCGACCATGCCGACCTTGCCGGCCGCCCACGGCTGGGCGGCGACGGTCTCGATGACGTCGTATCCGTCGATGCTCTGGACGGGCTCGAAGGTCATGAACGCCCCGCCCGAGCACCCGGTGCCGCGCACGTTCACCCCCACGTAGGCGAACCCCAGTGCGTTGAAGAGCTGCGCGAAGGTCGTGTTCGCGGGGTTGCTCGGGTCGTAGCCGGAGTACTCGACGACGGTCGGGAACGGCCCGGACCGGCCCTTCGGCAGCGAGACGTTCGCCGACAGCGTCGTGCCGTCCCGCGTGGTGATGTAGCCGAACCCGTCGCCGAGGGCCTGCCCGGAGTAGAACGACGACGGCGGGGGCGGGCCGCCGAAGTCGGTGACGGTCACCGGCGTCGAGGTGCCCCCCTCGCCGCGCACCTCGTAGCTGCCGGCGTCCAGCTGCCGCCAGGCCAGGCTGCCCAGCTCGTCGACGGTGCCGGAGGCGACGACGTCGTCACCCTGCACCAGCGCGAGCTGCTCCCCCGGCGCCGCGTCCAGCACGTACAGCTGGTTGACGCTGGGCCGGACCGTGAACGACGGGCCGGCGGCGCTCGCCCCGCTCGTCGCCGTCAGGCTCCCCGCCAGGACACAGGCCGCCGCCGCGACCGCAGCCGCCACCCTCCGCGCTCCCATGGCGCGATGCTGCCACGTTCCCGCCTCGCGGTGTCCGGATTCGGCTACGCGACCTCGGGGGTACGGCGCGATCGCCGCAGCGGCCGCAGCATCGCGTAGACGCCCATGCCGAGCGACCCGAGCAGCATCAGGTGGCCGCCGACGGCGTCGGCCGCCCCGACCGAGGCCACCGCGCCGGGTGCGGCCATCGCCCAGCGGCGCACCTGGCTGCTGGCGGGCGCGCCGGTGGACGCCCAGGTGGCGAAGTGCTCGCAGTTGTTGGTGACCAGGCTGTAGCCCTCGGTCCCGAGCCGCGACTCGGCGTTGCGGACGACGTCGTCGGCGGCCAGCCGGATCTTGTAGGACCGCACGTGCACCTGGTCGCCGGCCGCGAACTCCTGCCAGGACGTCCGCTCGATCCGCCGGATCGAGCGGCGCGGGCCGACGTAGTGGATCACCGTGCCGTCGCCGCAGTCGATGCCGTGGTGCGAGTAGGTCCGCCGGCGCACATAGACGTGGTCGCCCCTCATGCGATCGAGACCTCGTCGAACACGTAGCGGCGGAACACCCAGAAGCGCGCGGCCGCGCCGAGGCCGAGGCCGATCACGTTGGCGGCCAGGTTGTCGGCCAGCGGGCTGGTCAGGCCGAGCACGTGGCGGCTGGCCCAGAGGCAGACGACGGGGATCGCCATGGTCAGCGCGCCGAGGCCGAAGAAGCGGACCAGGCCGGTCGCGGGGTCGCTGACCTCCCGGTCGCGGAACGCCCAGGCGCGCATGCCGGCGTACGCCACGCAGCCGGCCACCACGTTCACGAGCACGAACGCCGGCACCGCCTGGCGCGCGAGCGGTGCACCACCGCCCAGGAAGAGCCCGTGGACCAGCATGTTGAAGCCGACGAAGGAGACCGCGGTGGCCAGGCCTCCGACCAGGAGAAAGCGGACCACCTCACCGAGGATGCGGCGCAGCGCGCCTCGGGCGATCGGACGGGCGCTCACTGGGCAGAGCGTACCGCCGGCCCGGCCGGCGGCGTACGTCGGCTCGGGAACGTCCCGCAGCCCGCGGGATAGGACGCGTAGTACGACTTGTCGAACAGGGTCGCGCTGCCGAGCGACGCGGACATCCCGAAGAACGACGCCTTCGCGCCCGTGGTGCCCAGGACCTGGAACTTGCGGGTGTCGCAGCCGGACCCGTAGGTGGCGATGCCGGTCTGGCCGATGAGCGTCACGTTGCCGGCGATGCTCAGGCCCTTGGTCCCCATGCCGAGCTCGAGCTGCGGGAGCTGCGCCCCGAAGATGAACGAGATCGGCCCGTTCGCGACGGCGTCCGCGGCGTTGAGGAGGATCTGCCCCAGGCCGTCGAGGACGCCCTGGGCCGTGGTGGCCCCGTCGTTCGTGAGGTGGAACCCGCCGTGCCCGTCGTAGTCGAGCGTGTAGCTGCCCGACAGGGACTGGTCGAAGCTCGAGAAGCCGGCGCTCGCGAAGAACGCCACCTTCACGCCGACGTAGAAGGGGATGGACCCGACCAGGAACGGGACGGCGACCTCGGCCGGCAGGGTCACCTTGATGCCGCCGGCCTGCCCCAGGCCGAACTGGGAGATCGGCTTGGCCGAGTACGCGAGCTCGAACGACCCGGCGATGTCGTTCGCGAGCCACTGCGCCTCGCCGACCGCACCGTGGGCGAGCGTGATCGAGCCCGCCGTCCGCAGGTTGGAGAGCGTGCCGGTGATGCTCACCTCGAGCTCGACCGGGGTGTCGCGCGTGATCGAGATGGAGACGGCCATGCCCGTGTCCGACGGCGTGAACTTCGCGGAGTAGCCGTAGCCCTCCACCTTCCCGGAGAGCGTGAAGCCGCCGCCTCGGCGCGCGGGCGTCCGGGCGACCGGTACGCCGCTGCCGCTGATCGCGAAGGCATGGCTCCAGTCGAGGGTCGAGTCCCACGACAGGGTGCCGTCCGACACGAGGTCGGTGAGCGCGGCCGCCGTCGTCCGCACCACGAGGTGCTTCTTCACGACCTTCGTCGCGATGACGTCGCGGGCGGCCTGCCGCTCCAGCAGCATCACCGAGCCCTTCTTCAGCTTCGCCAGGACCCCGGCGCGCTTCCGGAACGTGTACGTCGCCCCGTCGGCGGAGACCTTCATCAGCTGCTGCTTCACGACCGCGGCCGGGACGAGCACCGTCTGCGGCGTGTAGGTGATCGCGTCGTCACTCACGGAGTGGCGCGCCGGCGCCGCCGTGGCGGTCGTCGGGCCCGCAGCCATCAGCGCGACGGGGGTGACCAGGCTGAGCAGGGCGACCGCGGCCGCCAGCGTCCGTCTCGAGAAGCGTGCCACGGCGCCACGGTAGGTCCGGCACCCGGCGCGGCGCGTGACTCATCCGGGTGGTTCCGGGGCCGCTACCCGACGTACGGCGCGGTCGACCCGCCGAGCTCGATCGCGGGCAGCCCGAGCTTGCGGTGGTCCCACGACCGCGTGCGGGCCGGGTCGAGGCGGATCGCGGCGCGGTTGTGGGCCATGAACTCCACGAACGGCCTCATCTCCTCGGAGTACGCGCCGTTGTAGCGCTCGAAGATGTTCACGCACACGTCCCAGACGACGTCCTCGTCCTCGACGACGACGCCCTCGCCCTCGATGGCGACGCCGCGGAGCTGGTCGTAGGTGTGACCGGCCTCGACCAGGAACGAGCAGCGCGGGTCGCGCCGCAGGTTGACGGTCTTCTGCGCCTTCTTCTTGGTCTCGAACCAGATCTGTCCGTCGAGGATCGCGTACCACATGCCGACCAGGTGGATCTGGCCCTGCGGCCCGTACGTCGCCAGCGTCGACGACCGCTGCTGCGCGAGGAACTCGGCGACCTCGTCGTCGGACATCACGACCTGGCCGCGCTGGTTCGCCACCGCTAACCCCCGAACGCGTGCGTCGCGGTGACGCCGCCGTCGACCGAGATCTCGGCGCCGTTGACGTACGCCGACTCGTCGCTGGCGAGGAACACGTAGAGCGGGGCGACGTCCTCGGGGTGCCCGACCCGGCGCAGCGGCACCTTCGAGGCGCCGTACTCCATCGCGGCGTCGCCGCCGTGGACGCGCGTCATCGGGGTGTCGATCATCCCGGGGTGGACCGAGTTCACGCGGATGCCCTGCGGCCCCAGCTCCATCGCCGCGCACTTGGTCATGCCGCGGATCGCCCACTTGGTGGCGGCGTACGCCGTGCAGCCAGCCATGCCCGCGAGGCCCTCGACGGACGAGGCGTTGACGATCGCGCCGCCGCCGTTCGTGCGCATGGTCTCCGTGACCGCCTGCATGCCCAGGAAGCAACCGAGCTGGTTGACGCGGAACAGCAGCTCGAGCTCGTCGATCGGCATCGTCTCGATCTGGCCGAAGCGGAGCAGGCCCGCGTTGTTCGCGAGCACGTTGACCGGTCCGAAGCGCTGGTTGGTGTCCTCGACCAGCGCGGTCCACGAGGCCTGGTCGCTGACGTCGTGGTGGGCGAAGTGGACGTCCGGACCCAGCTCGTCGGCGAGCGCCTGGCCCTGCTCCTTGGCGATGTCGGCGACCACGACGCGCGCACCCTCGGCCACGAACGCGCGGACGATGCCGGCGCCCTGACCCATCGCGCCGCCGGTGACGATCGCGACCTTGTCCTCCAGACGGTTCACTTCAGACCTCCCGGGGTCTCGACAGGCTCGACCACCGGGTCACACCGTCAGCTTCATGATCGAGTCGGCGGCGAAGCCGACCGCGGGGTCGCGGTCGTCGAAGTAGCCGCCGAGCTGCTTGTCCAGGTCGTCGAGCGTCCAGAGGGTGCCGGACTTGTCGAACCGCTGCTCCACCACGGGAGCGGCGACCAACGCCACCATCCCGCCGTACACGACGAAGACCTGGCCGGTGATGTTCGCCGCGGCGGGCGACGCGAGGTAGGCGACGACCGGCGCCACGTGGTCCGGCGAGTACGGGTCGACCTCGAGGCCCGACTCGTCCGCGCCGAACACGTCGGCGGTCATCGCGGTGCGGGCCCGCGGGCAGATCGCGTTGGCGCGGACGCCGCTGCTGGAGAGCGCCCGGGCGGTCGACACGGTGAGCGCGGCGATGCCCGCCTTCGCGGCCGCGTAGTTGGCCTGCCCTGGCGGGCCGGACAGGAACGCCTCGGACGCGGTGTTCACGACGGCCGCGCCGACCGGACCCGACTCCTTGGCCTTCGCGCGCCAGTACGCCGCGGCGTTGCGCGAGAGCAGGAAGTGGCCGCGCAGGTGGATGTGCACCACCTGGTCCCACTCCTCGTCGGACATGTTGAAGAGCATCCGGTCCCGGGTGATGCCGGCGTTGTTGACCACGACGTCGAGACCGCCCAAGCCGTCGACCGCGGCGGCCACCATCGCGTCGGCGGTGGTCCGCTCGCCCACGTCGCCCGCGACGATCGTCGCCTCACCGCCGCGGGAGCGGATCTCCTCGGCCACCGCGTCGGCGCCGCCGGGCAGGTCGTTGAGGACGACGCGCGCGCCCGCCTCGGCGAGCGCGAGGGCCTCCGCGCGGCCGAGGCCCGCGCCGGCCCCGGTCACGACGGCGACCTTGCCGTCCAGCGAGCGATCTCCCACGGTCAGTCCTCCAGCGAGATCGCGGCGCGCGGGCAGGCGGCGACGGCCCGCTTGACGGCGTCGATGTTCTCGGGCGTCGTCTCCTCGGTCTTCAGCTGGAGGTAGTCGTCGTCGTCCAGCTCGAACACGTCCGGCGCGAGCGACTCACAGAGCGCGTTGGACTCGCAGAGGTCGAAGTCGACCTTGATCTTCATGCAGTACTACCTCAGCTTCCTTCGGAGGAGTGACCGGGGAACACGTGGGCGCTCGGGTCGATCACGACCGCGGCGTTGTTGACCGCCGTCGCGGCCTCGCCGAAGCCGACCGCGATCAGCCGGACCTTGCCGGGGTACTCGGTCACGTCGCCGGCCGCGAAGACGCGGGGCAGGTTCGTGCGCATCGACGAGTCCACGACCACGTGCCGCTTCTCGACCTCGATCCCCCACTGCTGGAGCGGCCCGAGGTCGGCGACGAAGCCGAGCGCGGCGACGACCGCCTGGGCCGGGCGGGTGACCGTCTCGCCGTCCACGGTGATGTCCACGGACTCCAGGACGCCGTTGCCCTTCAGCGCGGAGACCTCGGCCTTGGTGACGATCTCGACCGACGAGGCGCGCACCGCGTCCACCGTCCGCTGGTGCGCGCGGAACGCGTCGCGCCGGTGCACCACGGTCACGGACCGGGCGACCGGCTCGAGGTGCAGCGCCCAGTCGAACGCACTGTCGCCGCCGCCGACGATGACGACGTCCTTGCCGGCGTACGGCGCGAAGCTCGGCACGAAGAACTCCAGGCCCCGCCCCAGCCAGCCGTCCCCGGCCGGCAGCGGCCGCGGGCTGAACTTGCCGATGCCCGCGGTGATCAGCACGGCCTTCGCCCGGATCGCGGTGCCGTCGTCGAGCCCCACCGTCACGCCGTCGTCGTCCTCGGTGAGCGTGCTCGCGGTGCGGTCCAGGAAGTACGCCGGATGCGCGGTGCCGGCCTGCTCGACCAGGCCCTCGACCAGGTCGCGGCCCTTGACGCTGGGGAAGCCGGCGACGTCGAGGATCTGCTTCTCCGGGTACATCGCGGTGATCTGGCCGCCGAGCTCGGGCAGCGAGTCGACGACCGCGACCCGCATCCCGCGGAAGCCCGCGTAGTAGGTGGCGAACAGCCCCGTGGGGCCGGCGCCGACGATGAGGAGGTCCGTGTCGTGGGTGTGCTCTGCTGCCTGCTGGGCCACGCCGCGATCCTTCCCTGCCCGGACGGCCGTCTCAACTGGAACGTGTTCTAGTTTGGCACACCGGTCACTGCGTGTCGATCTTCGACACCAGCCACCCGTGGTCCGTGTGCACGACCGTCACCAGCGCGCGGTACTGCGCGTAGTCGGTCTTCGGCTGCCCGGCGACGGTCTTCTCGACGTACTGGTTGAGGAAGAGCAACGCCTGCACCTGCGACGGCGACGCCTGCACCACGCTCTGGCCGACCGCCTTCACCTGGAGCCGGGTCCGCTGCGCGATGAACCGGTCGCGGATGCCGTCGGCGGTCTGCTGGTACTGCTCGGCGAACGTGTCGGTCATCTTCTGCGTCGCCTGCTGGACCTGGTCGTCGTAGCCGTCGTACGTCGTGGAGAGGATCTCCTCGGTCGAGCGGGCCGCGGTCTCGACGGCCTCGGCGCGGGTCGCGTCGCCGACCACCACGGGCCGCGACGGCGAGACGGTCGGGGTGTCGTCGCGGGTCAGGTACCAGGCCTCGAGGCCGCCGACGACGAGCAGCACCACGATCGCGACGAGCAGCGCGATCGTCCGAACCCGGCCCCCGTCGGTCGAGCTCGTCGAGACCTCCGCACCGTCGGGTCCTGCCTCGGCTTCCGGGGTCTCGACCGGCTCGACCACCGGGTGCGTCTGGCTCGCGATCTTGCGGGGCCGTCCGGACGGGTTGCGGGAGCCCAGCCCGCGGGAGGGGGTCATCCGACGAACTCCAGGTTCGAGGTGAGCCACCGGTCGCCGACCTTCTGCAGGTCCAGCTTGAGCCGGAAGTACCGCGCGACCTTCTGGTTGTCCGTCGAGCGGTTGGCGACCGTGCCGGTGGTCGCCGCGAGCACGGTCGCGCTGTCGGCGTCCACGTCGACGACCCCGGCCCAGAGCACCTGGCCGTCCATCACCGACTGCTCGCGCTCGAGCACCTTCACGACGCTGTCGGTGGAGGTGTCGTACTGCTTGCGGAAGTCGCCGGTCGCTCCGGCGGCCACCGCGTCGATGCTGTCCTGGGCGTTGCGGTAGTCGATGTTGATGAACGCCGTCACCTCCGTGCGCGCGGCGGCCAGCACCTCGCCGTACCGCTCCTGCTCCGCGGCGACCCGCTGGTCGTCGCGGTGCTGCTGCACGACCAGCACGCCCCCGAACACGCAGGCGCAGGCGAGCAGGAGCGCCAGCACGAAGAGACCGATGTCGAGGCGGACCCGAGTACCGCCAGCGGTCACCGGCTGGTCACCGGCCCCACCAGCAGCCACTTCCATGCGTCCCCTCCCAGGATCGACAGGTTGCCCTGATCGAGGAAGCGTACGGGGTCGCCGTGGTCATCGACGGCACCCGACACGATTCCCGTCTCCGGGTCGTACGACGACCGGTAGACCGCACCCGGATCGCCGTGCCGGGTGTTCTGCGGCGAGTGCGGGGTCCCGCGCATCACGTACGGCGGCCCGCTCCGGCACTGCGCGGGGTAGATCGGCGCGTCGGTCAGGTCGCGCGGCGACCGCCACTGGCTGGGCGGCTTGTACCCGTCGGTGCACGGCGGCTGCCGGTAGTCCATCTGCATGTTCACGTGGCCGTAGCCGTCCGGCGGCGTACCCGTGAAGCCCGACGAGATCACGCGCGGGTAGGTGACCAGCAGCTGCTCCACGCCCGCCAGGTTCGAGACCACGACCTGGTTGACGCTCACCGCGTTGCCGAGGAGGACCGGCAGGGTCGGCTCCAGGTCCTGCAAGAGTACGTCGACCTCGCGGGCCGCGCCCGGGGTGTCGGTGAGCACCCGGTCGAGATCGTCGTCGCTGGCGGCCAGCGCGCCGGTGAGGGCGTGCAGGTTGCGCGCGAGGCTGCGGATGTTCTCGCGCTGGCCCTGCTGCGTCGAGAGCACGCGCTCGCCGCGGTCGAGCAGCCGGATCGTGTCGGCGGTGTGCAGGGACGCCTGGCGGACGAACTCGCTGCCGCTGTCCAGCAGCCGCTGGAGCGGACGGCCGGTGTCGTCGAACATGGTGCCGAGCTCGCGGACCACCGTGGTCAGGTTCCGCTTGTCGACCGACCCGACGAACCTGTCGAGCTCGACCAGCAGGTCGCCCTCGTCCACGGGGAGCGAGTCCTGGCCACCGTGGAAGGTGTAGCCGGCCTCGGCGTACGGGCCCTCGTCGTCCGGGGGCTCGAAGTCGAGGTACTGCTCCCCCACCGCGGACAGGTTGTGCACGTACATCGGGGCGTCCTCGGGCAGCCGGGTGCCGTCCTGGAGCGCGAGCGTGAGGTCCACGCCGTCGGCGGTGGCGTTCATCGCCGAGACCTTGCCGATCTTCACGCCGCGGTAGGTCACCTCGCTGCCCTCGAACAGGCCACCGGAGGTGGGCAGGGTCGCGTGCACGGTGATGCCGCGCCCGAGCACCCGGTCCACGAGGCCGAGGTAGGACCCGGCCATGTAGACGATCCCGACCGCGCTCAGCACGAGGAACGCCGCGATGCGGATCTTCACGCCGTGGCTCATGCGGGGCCTCCGAACAGCGCGGCCGGGCTCGGTGCCGGGCTCGGGGTGCCGTCGGCCAGGGCGCGCCCGAGCAGCCCGCCGGCCCCTCCGCCGACCCCTCCGCCGAGCAGCCCGCCGAGGGGTCCGCCGGCGCCGGGGAGCGCCTCGACGATCGTGCAGACCGGGTTGCCGTCGTACCGCTTCTTCTTGCACTCCTTCTTCAGCTTCTCGACCAGGTCGGCGCTGCCGAGGACCTTCTGGCAGGGCTTGCTTTGGAGGTCACCGCTCCGGAGGCACTTCGTCACGGCGTCGACGACCTGGCCGGGGTCGGGCACGACGGGCGGGACGCCGCCGCCTTCCTGGCCGGTCGGGATGATGTTCTCGAGGCTGATGTCGGCGCGGATCGAGGTGTTGGCGTAGTCGCCCTTGACGATCTCGGACGCCTCCTTCGGGAACGGGAAGCTCACCAGCAGGTTCAGGCCGGGCGCCAGCTTGTCGCCGGCCTCGTACAGCCGCTGGAGCACCGGCTGGAGGTGGTCCAGCGACTCGAGGATGTTCTCCTTGCTCTGGCCGATGACCCGGGTGCCGACCGCGCCCAGCCGGTCCAGCGACCGCAGCATCGAGATCAGCTGGTCGTGCTGTGACGCCAGCACCTCGATCGCCGGCCCCATCACGTCCAGCGCGCCGGTGATCGTCTTCTTCTCGCTGTTCAGCGTCGCCGTGAGGTGGGCGACGGCGTCCATCGCGTCGACGATGTCGTTCTTCTGGGCGTCGATCGTGCCGACTACGTTGTCGAGCGAGCCGAGCAGGTGGCGGAGCCGGTCCGTGCGGCCGTCCATGACCGCGTTCAGCTCGTGGGTGATCGTGCCGAGCTGCTCGACGCCGCCGCCGCTGAGCAGGAACGACAGGGCGCCCAGCACCTCCTCGACCTCGGGGTTGCGGCCGGTGTCGGCGAGCGGGATGTGGTCGCCCTCGGACAGCGTCCCGCTCGCCCCACTCGGCGGCGGCTCGAGGGCGACGTACTTCTCGCCGAGGAGGCTGACCTGGCGGATCTCGGCGATCGCGTTGTCCGGCAGATCCACGTCGTTCTTCACCCGGAGCGTGACCTCGGCGTGCCAGCCGACCCTCGTCACGTCCGTGACCTCGCCGACGGTGACGTCGTCGACCATGACCGGCGACTTGGGGACGACGTTGAGGATGTCGCGGAACTCGGCCGTCACCTGGAACGAGTTGCCCTCGTCGACGGGGCCGCCCGGCAGCGGCAGGTCGTAGGCGCCGTCGAACTTGCAGCCGCTCGCGGTGACCGCCAGGGCCGTGAGCAGCGCGAACGCCGGGAGCACGCGCCTCATGAGCGGCCCCCCATCAGCGCGCCGAGCGAGCCGCCGCCGCCGGCGGCGTACTGCTGGACCTGGTTGAGCCCGCTCGACCCGCCCGGCGACCGGCCCGACGACCGGCCCTGCTCGGACGGCGGCCCGGTGGGGACCTGGCTCACGACCGGCTCCAGGAGCTGCTTGAACAGCTTGCAGGCCAGGTCCGCACTGGCCTGCGGCAGGCCGGCCTGCTGCACGACCCCGCAGAGGAAGCCGTCGGCGTCCCAGACGTTGCCGCTGATGCCGATCCGCGAGCCGATCGTGCCGGTCTGGTTGTTGAACGCCAGCGCCAGGTTGCCGATCGCGGTCGGGCCCACCCGCAGCGCCGTGTCCAGGCTGGTCTTCTCGGAGTTGATCGTCTTCATCACCCGGGTCAGCCGCTCCACGCTGTCGACCAGCCGGGCGCGGTTGTCGTGCACGAAGGCCTGCACGGTGCCGACCGCCTGCGCGACGGAGGCGAGGGCCTGCCGGATCTCGGTCCGCTCACCGGCGAGCTGGCCCGAGACGCGGGCGAGGTCCTTGATGAACGCGGTCACGAACCGGTCGTTCCGCGCCAGCGTGGTGGTGAACTGCGCGAGCTGCTTGACGGTCTCGAACAGCGGGCCGGCGCCGGTCCCGAAGGTCTCGGCGGCGGCGGCGAGCCGGGTCAGCATCCGGTTGCCGAGCGCGCCCTTGCCGTCCAGGGCGTGCGCGCCGGCCGCGAGCACGTGGTCGAGCGTGCCGTCCTTGTTCACGCCGTTCGGGCCGAGCGCCTCGGACAGGTCGCGCAGGCTGGCGTAGATGCGGTCCAGCTCGACCGGCACGCCGGTGTCCGGCAGCGCGATGTCCGCGCCGTCGGCCAGCACCCGGTCGCCCGGCTCGTACGCCGGGGTGAGCTGGACGAACCGGTCCGCGACCAGCGTCGGCGTCACGATGACGGCCTTCGCGTCCGCGGGCACCCGGTACTTCGCGTCGTACTCGATGTCCACGCGGACCGAGTTGCCCTCCGGCACCACCGCGGTGACCCGGCCGACGTTGACGCCGAGGATGCGCACGTCGCTGCCCTGGTAGATGCTGACCGCCCGTGGGAAGTGGGCGGTGACCGTCTTCGTCCGCGTGTCGTCGCGGAGGAACACGAAGTAGGTCCCCGCCAGCAGCAGCACGGCGAGGGCCACCGCGATGGCGCGCCCGCTGACCCTGCTCAGGACGTTCACTGCCCCTCCTGGAAGCCGGGCTGGAACTCGCCGGTCGGGATCGCCGCGAGGTTCGACGCGTAGGCGTCGAACCACGGCCCGGTGCCGATGATGTTGCCCAGGATCGAGACGTAGGGGCCGAGGGCGTTCAGGGTGGCCTTCAGCTGCTTGTCCTTGCTGTTGAGCAGCGCGAGCAGGTCGTCGACCTCCTTCAGCGCCGGGCCCATCTGGGCCTGGTTGTCCTGCGCGACCCCCTTCAGCTGGTCGGCGAGCTCGCGCGCGTTGACCAGCAGCAGGTGGATGGCCTGCCTGCGCTGCCGCACCTCCTGCAGCACCAGGTCGCCGTGCTTCATCAGGTCGACGAGGTCCTGGCCGCGGGCGGCGAGCACCTTGCTGACGCTCTGCGAGCTCGTCAGCAGCGCCTGGATCTGGTCGTCCCGCGAGGCCACGCTCTGCGAGAGGCGGGCGATGCCCTCGAAGCTCGACCGGATCTCCGGCGCGGCCTGGTTGGTCGTGTCCGCGACGACGTCCAGGGCCTTCGCGAGTTGCCCGGTGTCGATCCGCTCGGTGGTCTGGGTGAGGTCGCTGAAGACGCCGACGATGTCGTACGCCGACTGCGTGCGGTCCAGCGGGATCACGTCGTCCTCGGGCATCTGGCCCTCGCCCGCGGGCTGGAGGTCGAGGTACTTCTCCCCCAGCAGGTTGAGCACCTCGATCGACGCCCGGCTCTCGGGGCCGAAGTCCACCCCCTTGTCGACGTCGAAGGTGACCAGCACCTTGTTGCTGTCCTCGAGGCTGACGTCCTGCACGCGGCCGACCCGGATCCCGCCGACCTGGACCATGTTGCCGACGTGCAGGCCGCTGGCGTCGCTGAACTCGGCGCGATAGGTGCCGCCCTTGAAGCCGGGGAACTGCGAGAGGTTGAAGGCCGCCGCCATCACCAGCAGCATCGCGACCACGGTGATCGCGCCCAGCCGGAGGATGCGGGCGTCGCTGTAGGACCTCGTGACGCTCATGGTGCCGTCGCTCCGTTGCAGCGGGGGGCGGTGGAGTGGAAGTCGAGGTGGTCGAGCTGCTTCATGAGCTGCTTGACGCCGGGCAGGGCGCCGAGCGCGGCGGGCAGCGTGATCCGGCCGCTGAAGCCGCAGATGTAGTAGCTGTACCAGGACCCGTAGGTGCCGGTCCGGGTCTGGTCCGTCATCGACTCGGGCAGCCGGTCGAGCAGGTCGACCAGGTTGGCACTGTTCTTCTTCTGGTTCAGCAGGGCGGCGAGCTTCCGCAGCTTCGCGATGTCGGACTTCACCAGCGGCCGGCCCTGCCGCAGCAGGTCGGCGACCACGACGGTGAGGTCGGAGATGTTGTCGATCGAGGACCCGATCACCTTCCGGTCCCGGGCCAGGTCGGCCATCCAGTTCTTCAGCCCGACGACGAGGTCGCTCAGCTGCTGGTGCCGGCTGTCGACGGTCTGGAGGGTCTGCGTCAGGTTGTCGACCACGCGCCCGATCAGCTGGTCGCGGTCGGCGAGCGTGTTCGTGAGCGAGGCGGTCTTGGCGAGCAGGCTCTGGACCGTGCCGCCCTCGCCCTGGAGCACCTGGACGAGGTTCATGCTCAGGTCGTTGACCTGCTGCGGGTTCAGCGCCTGGAAGAGCGGCTGGAAGCCGTTGAACAGCACGGTCAGGTCCAGCGCCGGCTTCGTCTGGCCGATCGGGATGGTGCCGCCGTCCTCCAGCGGCGCGGCGTCCTGGTCCGCGCCCTCCTCGAGGGCCAGGTAGCGGTCGCCGACCAGGTTCAGGTAGCGGATCTCCGCGCGCGAGGCCGTCGTGAGCGGCACGTCCGCGGCCACCTTGAACGTCACCAGCGCCTCGGTGCGGTCGTAGTGCTCGACCTTCTTCACTTCGCCGACGCTCACGCCGGCGACCCGGACGTCGTCGCCCTTCTGCAGCATCGACGCGGTGCTGAAGACCGCCCGGTAGGTCGACTGGTCGCCGAAGCCGAAGTTGCCCATGATCACCGCGAGCAGGCCGGTGACCAGGATCGAGACCAGCGTGAAGACGCCCAGCTTGATGCCGGCGGCGATCGTCGTCGAGTTCCTGCTCACCTCGCGTCCACCCCCTCGCGCAGGAGCGGCCCGAACATCAGCGCGCCGAGCGACCCGAAGCTGTCTGCGGAGGCGCCGGTCCGCTGGGCGAGCAGTGCGTTGACGATCTGCTGCTCCCCCGCGGACCCGGAGTAGTCGACGCCGGGGCGGTTCAGGCCGAGGTAGTCCGGGACCGGCGACGTCGGCGGGTGCTCGTCGATGTCGCTGCCCTGCTTGAGCGCGAGGCGCGGCGACGGCACGGGCGGGTTCGGCAGCCCCAGGCACCACGGCCCGTGGCCGACCTCGCCGTACTTCGGCTGGTCGCTCTTGTCGTAGGCGTTGTACTGCGGGGCGCCGAACTCGATGTACTGCTTGACCTGGTTGCCCTCGAACGTCCGCGCCAGCCGGGGCGCGTAGCGGGCGGCGCCCTTGATCAGGCACGGCAGCTCGGGCGAGTACACCGCGAGCAGGCGCAGCACCGGCTCGGTGACCTGCCCGACCCGGATCAGGTTCGCGGAGTTCTGGCTCAGCACCCGGCTGGACGTGTCCGCGAGCCCGCCGAGGTCGGAGAAGAACGTGCTCAGCTGCTGCTTGTCGGCCACGATCGTCCGGCCGGTCACCGTCACGTTGCGCAGCACCGCGAGCAGGTCGGGCGCGGCGCCGTCGTACGTGCGGGCGACGTCGGCCAGCTTGACCAGGTCGGTGCGGAGCGTGGGCAGGTGGTCGTCGATCCGGCCGAGGTAGTCGTCGAGCTGGTCCATGGTGCGGCCCAGCTGCTCGCCGCGGCCGGCCAGCGCGGTGGACAGGGCGTTGAGCGTCGCGTTCAGGTCCGCCGGGCGGATCGAGCGCAGCAGCGGGAAGAGCCGGTTGAGGATCCGGCTCAGCTCGACGTTGGTCTCCACCCGGTCGGCGGGGATGACGTCGCCGCTCTCCAGGGGCGTCTTCGACGGGTCGTCGGGCACGACGAGCGAGACGAACTTCTGGCCGAACAGCGTGGTGGGCAGGATCTGCACCGACACGTTGTCGGGGATCTGCTCGGCCTCGTCCGGGTCGAGGGCGACGGTGATCAGCGCCTGGTCGCCCTGCTGGTCGACCTTGCGGACCTGGCCGACGAGCGCGCCGTTGACGCGGACGTCGCCGAACTTCGCGAGCTGGAGGCCGGCCCGGTCGGCCTGGATGGTGACGGTCGTGACCCGATCGAACGTCTTGTCGTAGACGGCGATGGACAGCCCGATGAGCAGCGCGATCACGGTCAGGAACGCGACGCCGGCGACCAGCAGCCGCCGGTGCTCCCGGGGGCTGTCGTGGTAGATGTTGACCAGCATCGCCGCGGCTACCCCGTGATCCGGACGGTGGTGGTGGAGCCCCAGATCGCGAAGCTGAGGAAGAAGTCGGCGACGACGATCGTCACGATGCTGGTGCGGATCGCGCGGCCCACGGCCATGCCGACGCCCGCCGGTCCCCCGGACGCCGTGTAGCCGTAGTAGCAGTGGACGACGATCACCGCGACCGCGAGGAACAGCAGCTTGAAGAACGACCAGAGCATGTCGATCGGCGGCAGGAACTGCAGGAAGTAGTGGTCGTAGGTGCCCGGCGACTGCCCGTAGATCAGCGTCGTGATCAACCGCGGCGACAGGTACGACGCGGACAGCGCCACGATGTACAGCGGGATCACCGCGACGAATGCCGCGATCATCCGGGTGGTGACCAGGAACGGCAACGACGGGATGCCCATCACCTCGAGTGCGTCGATCTCCTCCGAGATGCGCATCGCGCCGAGCCGGGCGGTGTAGCCGCAGCCCACGGTCGCGGCCAGCGCGATCGCCGAGACCAGCGGGGCCACCTCGCGGGTGTTGAAGTACGCCGAGATGAACGCGCTGAACTTCGCGACGCCGATCTGGCTGAGCGACGCGTAGCCCTGGATCCCGACCTCGGTGCCGGCGAAGAACGCCAGGAACGCGATCACACCGACGGTGCCGGCGATCAGGGTCAGGCCCCCGGCGCCGAACGTCACCTCGGCGAGCGTGTTGACGATCTCGCGGGGGTACCGCTTGATCGCCCGCGGGGTCCACGCGAGCGCCTTGACGTAGAACAGCAGCTGGTCGCCGTAGGTCTCCAGGGAGTCGCGGCGCCCCTTGACGAAGGAGCTGCCCATCGCAGCGATGCTCGCCATGTCACAACCCCGGCGGCGGGACGACCTGGAAGTAGATCGCCGTGATGATGGCGTTGAGGAAGAACAGCAGCATGAACGCGACGATCACGGACTCGTTGACGGCGCGGCCCACCCCGCTCGGCCCGCCGCCGGCGTTCAGGCCCTTGTAGGCGCCGACGATCGCGGCCAGCCAGCCGAAGACGATCGCCTTGACCATCGAGATGTAGAGGTCCGGCAGGCTCGCGAGCACGGTGAAGTTCGCGAGGAACGCGCCGGCGGAGCCGCCCTGCACGATCACGGTGAAGAAGTAGCCGCCGCCGATGCCGGCCGCGATCACGATGCCGTTGATCATCGCGGCCACGAACATGGTCGCGACCACGCGCGGCACCACCAGCCGCTCGAGCGGGTCGACGCCGAGGACCTCCATGGCGTCGATCTCCTCGCGGATCTTGCGGGCGCCCAGGTCCGAGCAGATCGCGGAGCCGGCGGCGCCGGCGATGATCAGCGCCGCGGCGATCGGAGCGGCCTCGCGGACGGTGGCGAGGACGGCGGTGGCGCCCGCGAACGACTGGGCGCCGAGCTGGCCGGTGAGGTTGCCGACCTGGAGCGAGATGACCGCGCCGAACGGAATCGAGACGAGGATCGTCGGCATCAGCGTGACGCTGGTGATGAACCAGGCCTGCTCGACGAACTCCCGGAACTGGAAGGGGCGGGTGAAGATCCGCTTGGTGACCTCGACGACCATCGCTGCGATCTCGCCGGGGCCGCGGATCACCGACACGGCAGAGAACGCCATCCCTCACCTCCCCTGGACCACTGGCTGTGTCTAGACAGCCCGCACAGAGTAGAACGTGTTCTCGTTTGAGGCAACGAGCGTCCACTCCGTGTAGAACGGGTTCTCCCGACCCGGTCAACGACGCTCCTCCCCGGGGGTGACGTGCACGAAACGTGGGCTGGACCGCCCCTCCTACGATGTCCGCGTGGACAGGGAGGTGTGGTCGTCGTTCACCCACGACCCGCGGGACGCTCGGTTCGCCGGCATCCGTGCCTCCGACAGTGACCGCGAGACCGTACGGCAGGTGCTCGCCGAGGCGTACGCCGACGGCCGGCTCGACCGCGACGAGTTCGACGAGCGCAGCGACCGGGTCCGGTCGGTGCGGGTGCTCGGTGACCTGAACCCCCTGCTCGCCGACCTGGTCGCGCCGCAGCCCCGTCCCGGCCGCAGCCTCGCGCACGTCTCGCGCGCCGAGATCGAGGCGATGGCCGAGCGGCACTGGCGGTCCAAGCGGCGTGAGGCGTCCTTCTCGTTCCTCGGCGCCAGCCTGGTCACCACCGCGATCTGGTTCGCGACCTCGTGGCGGCAGGGCGGCTTCGACCCGTACTTCTTCTGGCCCGCGTTCGTGATCGCGCTCAGCCTGCTCAACCTGGTGCGGACGGCGATGTCGCACGACGAGATCGTCGAGAGCGAGATCCGGCGCCTGGAGAAGCAGCGCGACAAGCAGCAGCGCCCCGGCTGGCCGCGATGGTGAGCCTGCGCGCGCACGCGGCGACCCTGCGCCGGCACCCGTCCGCGGTGCTGCTGGCCGCCCAGCTCGTCGCGGTGCTCGCCTACCCCTTCCTCGACCAGGAGGCGTGGGGCCGGGCCGTGGTCGGCACCGTGCAGCTCGCGATCGTGCTGGCGGCCCTGGCCGCGGTGCGCCGGACCCCGGCGCTGACGTGGGTCGCGGTGCTGATCGCCGCGCCGGCGATGGTGCTGACGGTCCTCGAGGCGCTGCAACCCGACAGCGCCGCGCTCGGGCTGACGTCGGCCGCCCTGCACGCGCCGTTCTACTTCTACATCTCCTACGCGATGATCCGGTACCTCTTCCACGACGACCGGGTCACCCGGGACGAGCTGTTCGCGACCGGGGCCGCCTTCACGGTGGTCGCCTGGGGGTTCGCGTACGTGTTCGCCGCCTGCCAGGCGATCTGGCCGGCCTCCTTCATCGGCGCGGCCGGCGACGGCCCGCGGAGCTGGTTCGAGCTGCTGTTCCTGTCGTTCAGCACGCTCACGAGCGTCGGCCTCTCCGACGTCGTACCGATCGGCGCCCACGCGCGCTCGCTGGTGATGGTCGAGATGGTGGCCGGCGTGTTCTACGTGGCGCTCGTGGTCGCCCGCCTGGTGAGCCTCGCCGTAGTGCGGCAGCGCCCGGAGTCTTGACCGGCGCCGTAATATGCCGACAAATATCGTCGGTGAAGATGGGTACCAGGCGTCGATCATGGGGATCAGCACGACCGCCGCGGCTTGGACCGGACGGAGAGAAGAGCGACGCCAGCGCGCGGTGGACAGCCTCGCGCTCGATCCCGGGCGCGACGCCCGGTTCAACCGGATCACCCGGCTCGCCCGGACCGCTCTCCGAGTCGACTGGTCGTCGATCACCGTCCTGGACCGGGACCGCGCGTTCTTCCCCGGCGCCGACGGCTTCGACATCACCGAGATGGCCCGCCAGGACACCTTCTGCGACCGCACGACCGAGGACGACCGGCTGACGCTGGTCGAGGACGCGACCCGCGATCCGCGGTACGCCGAGCTCCCGGCCGTGCTCGACTCCGGCATCCGGTTCTACGCCGGCGTGCCGCTGCGGGACTCCCTCGGCAACAACGTGGGGGTGTTCTGCGTCTACGACACCGAGCCGCGGACGCTCAGCGACGACGAGCTCGAGTCCTTCCAGGACCTGGCGGCCTGGGCGGAGCAGGAGCTGGTGGCGTCCTCCGAGCGGGCCCAGGCCGGGATGATCCAGGCCGCGCTGCTCCCAGCCGCCCCGGTGCGCGTCGACGACTGGGACGTCAACGGCGCCTGCCTGCCCGCGCTGGCCGTGGGCGGCGACTTCTACGACTACGGCGCCAGCCAGGGTGTGTTGCACCTCGGACTGGGTGACGTGATGGGCAAGGGTGCGGGCGCCGCCATGGTCGGCGCCGGCGTGCGCACGACCATGCGCGCCACCCACCAGGCGGTGGTGGCGGGCGCGGACCTCGGCACCGTCACCACCGAGGTCGCGGCGGCTCTGGAGACCGACCTGGACCGGGCCGGGTCCTTCGCCTGCGTCTTCCAGGCGGCCCTCGACCTCGCCGACGGCACCCTGCGGTACGTCGACGCCGGACTGGGACTCGCCCTGGTGGTGCGGGCCGACGGCACCCACGAGCGGCTCACCGCCCGGGACCGGCCGATCGGGCTGCTCCCCGACGACCACTGGACCGAGCAGTCCACCGTGCTCGCCCCGGGTGACCGGCTGCTGGTGTTCAGCGACGGCCTGGTCGACCTCCTCGACGACCCGGTCGCGTGGGAGGAGCCGGTCGCCGCGCTGGTCGCCGAGCACGCCGAGGCGGCTGCGCTGCTGTCCAGCATCGCCGAGCTGGCGGCGGAGCGCGTCGCGACCGACGACGTGACCGCGCTGGCCGTCTTCCGCCGGGGCGAGGGAGGCGCATGAGCCGACGCCTGCTGCTGATCCGCGGCATCGTCCTCGTCACGGCGATCCTCGGGATCAACTACGTGGTCTGGCGATGGCTCTTCTCGGTGCACTGGGGCGCCTGGTGGATCGCGGTGCCCCTGGTGGTCGCCGAGACGTACAGCCTCATCGACTCGCTGCTCTTCGGGATGACCGTGTGGCGGCTCAAGGAACGCGGCGATCCGCCGCCCGCCCCGCCCGACCTGACGGTGGACGTGCTCATCGCGACCTACAACGAGCCCATCGAGCTGGTGATGGCCACCGCGCGCGCCGCTCGGGAGATCCGGTACCCGCACGAGACGTGGATCCTCGACGACGGCGACCGGGCCGAGCTGCGCGCGGCCGCGGAGGCCGAGGGCATCGGCTGGATCACCCGGTCGGCCGACTGGTCGGGCATGCCGCGGCACGCCAAGGCCGGCAATCTCAACAACGCGCTCCTCCAGACCGAGGGCGAGTTCCTGCTGATCCTCGACGCCGACCAGGTGCCGCTCCCCGAGATCCTCGACCGCACGCTCGGGTACTTCACCGATGAGCGGATGGCGCTGGTGCAGACGCCCCAGTGGTTCGTGAACGTCCCCGCAAGCGACCCCCTCGGGAGCCAGGCGCCGCTGTTCTACGGCCCGATCCAGCAGGGCAAGGACGGGTGGAACGCGGCGTTCTTCTGCGGGTCCAACGCGGTGATCCGCCGCGACGCGCTGATGCAGCTCGGCGTGAGCCGCTACGCACACGAGATCGAGGTCGCCGTGCACCGGGCGCTGCGCACCGCCCGCTCGGTCATCCGCGAGGCGCTCAAGAACACCGACCCCGACCAGCACGAGGTCCGCCAGGCGCTCGGCGAGATCCAGTACGACATCGACCGCGCCGGCCGAGAGCTGGCGCGCGACGTCGCGCTGTCGGACGTCACCTTCCGCTTCCAGCAACGGGTCTCGTCGATCCGCCGGCGGATGGTCGCCGCGGACCTCCGCACCCTCCACGAGGACCTGGCCGTGATCGCCACGCTGGACCGGCTCGCCGACGACCCGGACACCACGCTGGCGGACGTCGACGAGTCCGTGCTCGCGCAGATGGCGCACCGGGACTGGTCGCCGCTGGGGGCCGTCGAGACCGTCGAGGCCCTGGTCCGTGCGGTCGACATCGACCGCGCCGGCGAGGCCCAGCCGATCATGCCGCTGGCGACGATCTCGGTCACCGAGGACATGGCGACCTGCATGCGCCTGCACGGGATGGGCTGGCGGACGGCGTACCACGACGAGGTGCTCGCCCACGGCCTTGCGCCCGAGGACCTCCCGACGATGCTGACCCAGCGCCTGCGCTGGGCGCAGGGCACGGTCCAGGTGATGTTCCGGGAGAACCCGCTCGTGCAGCGCCGGCTCTCCTGGCCGCAGCGGCTGATGTACTTCGCGACGATGTGGAGCTACCTGTCCGGCTTCGCCGCGCTGGTCTACATCGGTGCGCCCGTCGTGTACCTCACGCTCGGCGTGCTGCCGGTGCAGGCGCTGAGCACGGACTTCTTCCTCCGGCTGGTGCCGTTCCTGGTCGTCAACCAGCTGCTGTTCTTCGTGGTCGCCAACGGCCGTCCCACGTGGCGGGGCCAGCAGTACTCGCTCGCGCTGTTCCCGGTCTGGATCAAGGCGTTCACCTCGGCGTTCGGGAACGTGTACCGCGGCCGCACGCTCGACTTCGCGGTCACCAAGAAGACGCGGACCGAGCACGAGGGTCCGCGGTGGGACCTCGTGCGCCCGCAGCTGATCGCGATGGGCCTGCTGGCCCTCGCGGTCGTGATCGGCGGGGTGCGGCTGGCGGTCGGCCAGGCGACGCCGTTCGGCACCGCGTTCAACATCGTCTGGGTCCTCTTCGACCTGCTCATCTTCTCGATCATCATCCGGGCTGCCCGCTACCGCGGCTACGAACCCGCCACCCCGCACGCAACGGAGGAACGCCATGAGTGAGTTCGACGTCCGCACCACCGACGACGGGGTCGGGGTGGTCACGCCACGGGGCCGGCTCACCATGGTGACGGCCCGGCGGTTCCGTGAGGTCATCACCGAGCTGGTGGCGGCCGGCACCACCCGGGTCGTGGTCGACCTCGCCGAGACGACGTTCCTCGACTCCTCCGCCCTCGGGGCGCTCGTCGGCGGGCTCAAGGCCGCCCGGCTGGCCGGCGGCGACCTCCGGATCGCCCGTCCGACACCGGCCGTGCTCAGCGTCTTCGAGCTCACGAACATGGACCGGGTGCTGCGCCCCCGCGACAGCGTCGAGGGCGCTTTCGATGTCTGACCGCGTCACGATCGGCGCACCGGCGACGCCCGCCAGCATCGAGCTGGTGCAGACGGCGCTCGCCACCCTCTGGGAGCAGCAGCCCGGGGTCACGGCGCGGGACCGGATGCGCTTCGAGACCGCGCTCGTCGAGGTCGTCGGCAACGTCGTCGAGCACGCCTACGCCCTCGACCAGGGCACGACGCCCGGCTCGCGCCAGCTCGAGCTCGAGATCTCGGTCGACGACAGCACGATCATCGCCCTCCTCTCCGACGACGGGCGCCCGGCCGACATCGACCTCGGCGCCGTGACGATGCCCGACCCCGAGGCGGAGTCCGGGCGCGGCCTGGCTCTCGCGATCGCCGCCCTCGACGACCTCCGCTACGTCCACGCGGACGGGCGCAACCAGTGGACGCTCATCTGCGTGCGGGTGCGCCCGTGACCCGACGTCTCCTCGGGACCCTCCTGCTGGCCCTGCTGGCCGCCCTGGTCGGCGTGCCGGCGGCGGCCGCCGACGACCCGGTCAGACCCGAGCCCGGGGCCCCGTGGTTCGGGCCCGGGCTGGACAGCGGCACCGGCGAGGAGCGCACCCCCGAGCAGTACGCCGACGGGCTGGGCCTGGACCCGTCCCTGGTGACGATCCACGTCGGCTACCCGCTGGCCGAGGACGACGTCAGCCACCTCGAGGACGAGACGCGCCGGATCGCCGCGATCGGGGCGGTCGTCGTGCTCGACGTCGAGCCGGAGGTCCCTCTCGCCGACCTCACGCGCGACGATGCGACCACCCTGGCCGCCCATGTCGCCGAGGCCGAGACGGAGCTCGACAGCCAGGTCCTGGTCCGCTTCGCCCCGGAGATGAACGGCTCCTGGCGAGCGTGGGGTCAGCAGCCGACGGCGTACACCCGAGCCTTCCGCGACCTCGCCGACGTGCTCCACACCCACACGGAGCGGGCCCGGACCGTGTGGTCACCGGTCTACGGATCGGGCTACCCGTTCACTCTCGACCAGGGCGCCGACTCGGACCTCGGCGACGAGATCGACCGGGTCGCCGACGAGCTCGACACGAGCGGCGACGGGCAGGTCACCGAGGCCGACGACCCGTACGGGCCGTACTACCCCGGTGACGGCGCCGTCGACTGGGTCGGCCTCTACCTCTACCGGCTCGGCCAGTCCCAGGGGGTCGAGGGCAACACCGTGCCCGACGCCGACGAGTACGAGCGCCGGCTCGCCGAGGACTGGGGGTACGCCGACCCCGCGGGCCGGGACTCGTTCTACGACCGGTTCGCCGCCGGTCACGGCAAGCCGATGCTGGTGGAGACCGGCGCCCTCTACGACCCGTCGGTCGAGGGCGCGGCGGAGCTCGACCTCAAGCGGGCCTGGTGGCGCCAGGTCCTGGCCGCGACCAGCTCCCACCCGCTGATCGGCGGCATCAGCTGGCTGGAGGTGGAGCGGGTCGAGCCCGAGGTCGACGACCGGCCCGTCGACTGGCGCGCGACGCACACCGGCGCGCTCACCCGGGCGCTGCGCGCCGACCTGCGCTCGGCCGGCGTCACCCTCGGACCGGTCACCGAGCGGCTCGACCAGGACGCGGGCAACGCCGCCACCGCCCAGGGCCGGCTCCCCGGCGCCGACGACGCCGGGGACGAGATGGGGTGGATCGTCTTCTGTGCGGCGCTCCTCGCGATCGCCTTCGTGGTCGCCGGGGCGGTCGGGCGCTGGGTCCCGTCCTGGCGCTACCCGCACGAGCGCGACCCGCGGGACCAGCGTCTCGACCTGTTCCGCGGCTGGATCATCCTCACCGTCGTCCTCACCCACACCGAGCTCGCCAGCCCGTACTCCTACGTCAGCCTCAACGCGATCGGCGCGATCACGGGCGCCGAGATGTTCGTGCTGCTCTCCGGGATCGTGCTGGGCATGATCTACGAGCCGACCGTCCGCAAGCTCGGCGAGAAGGCCACCGCGGTCGTCATGCTCAAGCGGGCGCGGAAGCAGTACCTCGTGGCGCTCGTCGTGGTGCTCCTCGTCTTCGTCATCGGGCTGCTCCCGCTCGTCGACGCCACGGTGATCACGACCTTCACCGACCGGGGCACCGGGCAGGGCGGCCAGGCGGACGCCGGCCGGGTCTACGACCTGTACGCCAACGCGCACCACCTCTTCGACTACCCGCCGCCGTGGTACGCCGTGGAGCAGCTGCTGCTGCTGCAGATGGGTCCGTGGGTCTTCAACATCATGGGCCTGTTCGTGGTCCTCAGCCTGGCCCTGCCGCTGCTCATGTGGTTCATCCGCCGGCGGATGTGGTGGCTGGTGCTCGCGGTGTCCTGGGCGCTGTTCGTGCTCCAGGCGCGGTACGACTGGACGGTGCTGCCCTCGCAGTTCGAGGCGGTCTTCCCGATCCTCACCTGGCAGATCGCCTTCACCCACGGCCTGGTGATCGGGTACTACCGCACGCGGCTGACCGGGTGGCTGACGTCGCTCCCCGGCAGGATCGCCTGCACCGTCTTCGTGCTCGGGTACGCCGGCGCCCTCGTCTGGCTCTGGGCGGCCCACGCCCACGGCGTGCCGTCACCGTTCGAGCCCGGCACCTACGACTACCTCTACGCGCACGCCTACACCCGGGTGTTCCTCCAGCCCGGCCGGCTCCTCGACCTGGCGCTGGTGATCGTGGTCGCCTACGCGGTCCTGACCGCGCTCTGGAAGCCGGTCAACGCGGCCGTCGGCTGGTTCTGGACGCCCCTGGGCGCCGCGAGCCTGTACGTCTTCGTCGTGCACGTCTTCTTCGTGCTGGCGATCGCGAACATCCCCGGCCTGGACCGGGACAGCGTCTGGCAGGGCACGGTGATCCACACCGCCGAGATCCTGCTGATCTGGCTGATGGTGCGGAAGAAGTTCCTCTTCTCGGTCATCCCCCGCTGACCGGCCGGTCCCTCTTCGGCAGCTTCGCCACGACCAGCCGGTACGACTCGTCCACGGCCTCGAGCAGCTCGTCGTCGGGGATCGCGCCGCCGAGCGCCAGGGTGTTCCAGCCCGACCGGCCGATGTAGCGCATCACCGTCGCGTCGTCCGGGTAGCGGTCCAGCCACTCGTCGGCGACCTCCCGGGTCGCCCCGCCCTTCACGCCGACGGTGTCGGCCCCAAGGAACGCGAAGATCTTGCCCCGCTCCCCCGGCCCCACCTTGATCACGGGGTACTCGTGGTCCCACGGGAAGTCCGGCCAGGCGCCCGGCAGGTCCAGGCAGTACGCGCGCATCCGCTCGACGTCCACGGCAGGAACGTACGCCGCGCCGCCCGTCCTGCGAAGATGGGCGGGTGCGTCGCGCTGCCGGTCCCGTGCTCGCGGTGACCGTGGCGCTGGTGCTCGCGGACTCCGCGGTGGTCACGCTGGCCCTGCCCGCGATCCTCGTCCACCTGCAGACCACGGTCGGGCAGGTCGCGTGGGTGCTGATCGCCTACAACGTCGTGCTGGCGCTGGCGGCCGTCCCGACCGCGCTGCTCCTCACCCGGCGCCGGCCGCGGGTCCTCACCGCGGTCGGCATCGCGGTCTTCGCCGGCGCCTCGGCGTGGTGCGCGGTGGCCGGCTCGATCGAGGTGCTGGTGACGGCCCGGTGCCTGCAGGCGGCCGGGGGCGCGCTGGCGCTGCTCGGGTGCCTGGAGCTGCTGGTGGCGGAGTACGGCGAGCGGCGCGGCGTGGCAATCTGGGTGACCGCCGGCGTGGTGGGCACCGCCGCCGGGCCGATGGCGGGCGGCATCCTCACCCAGGCGTTCTCCTGGCAGGCCATCTTCGTCGCCCAGGTGCCGGTCGCGGCGCTGGCCGTCCCGGCCGCGCTGCTGCTGGCGGCGCCTCCGGACGCCGCCGCGGACCGGCACCGCCCCGCGCTCCGCCCCAACCTGACCCTCGCCCTGCTGTCCGCGGCACTCACGGCCGCGCTGTTCCTGCTGGTGCTGCTCCTGGTCGAGGGTTGGCGCCGATCGCCGGCGACGGCCGCGCTGGCGGTCTCGGTCGTCCCGCTCGCGGCCCTCGCCGCGCGCCCGCTGGCCCGGCTGTTCCGCCCGTCGCACGAGGTGGAGGTCGCCACCGGCTGCCTCCTGGTCGCCGGCGGGCTCGCCTGCCTGGCGTTCCTGCCGTCCGCCGACCTGGCCTGGACGATCGCGCCGCAGGCGCTGGTCGGCCTCGGGCTCGGCCTGACGATCGACCGGCTGACGGCGCAGGCGATGGAGCTCCGGCTGCCCCGCGTCCGGCACGCCGGCTGGACGATCGGCGCCCGGCACGCGGGGGTCGTCGTCGGCCTGGCGATCCTGACCCCGGTCTTCACCGCCGACCTCCTGGACGCGCAGGAGCCGGCGCAGGAGGCGATCACCTCGCTGGTCCTCGACGCACCCCTGCAGCCGCAGGACAAGGTCGCCGTCGCTCGGGCGCTGGGTGCCGAGCTCACCGCCCAGCAGGGGCGGGTCCCGGACCTGCACGACGCGTTCGGGACCCTCGACCTCGACCCCGCCGAGCAGCCCGCGGCGGACCGGCTCGAGCGCGATCTCGGCGACCAGGTCGTGCGCGCGGCCACGCGGGCGTTCCGCGACTCGTTCCTCATCGGCGCGGGCCTGGCCCTGCTCGCCCTGCTCGTGGTGGTCGCCCCCGGCCGGAAGGTGGCGCCGTGAACGGGCTCCCGGCGTTCGCCCTGGCCCTGGTGGGCGGCGTGCTCGCCGTCCAGCTCACCGCCGGCGGCGGCAGCTTCGAGCCGCTCCGCGCCACCGACCCGTGCGCGCACCGGACGGTCACCTCGCAGGCCGACGGCATCGACGGCCTCACCGAGCGGCTGGTGCTGCTCGGCCTGGACGACGCCGCCTGCACCCTGCAGGTCAGCCGCGAGGCGCTCACGCTCGAGCTCGCCCAGCCCGGGACGCGCACGGACGCGCAGATCGACGCGCTCCACGACGGACTGCTCTCGGCGGTGCACCGGATGAAGGCCGACGGCACCCTGCCCCCGGCCTCGGACCTGGTCGACGACGCGCTGGCGACCGCCGACCTCAACCCCTTCCTGGAGACCGCGATCCGGGCCCTGCCCGACTCCCTGGTCGACGCCGCGCTGAAGACCGACGACGTCCTCACCAGAGCGATCGACGACCTCGACCTGCGCGCGCTGCTGGCGAACCTCGACGACCCGCAGGCCCTCGACGAGCAGGTCCAGGCGGCCGTGACCCGAGCCGTGCAGGACTCCCTGGCCGATCGGCTGCGCGACCTACTCTGACCAGGTCCGCACCTTGAGCGGCCGCTCCTCCTGCTTCCAGAGCACGGCGACCGCGCCGTCCGGCGCCATGGCGGCGTACGTCGCCTCGAGCACCTCCGCGCCCGCGTCCGGGGAGATCGTCGTCCGGGCGCCCCAGCTGCCGCCGGCCGGCCGGAGCTTGCCGTACAGCGCGTAGCCGCCCCAGCCGAGGAACACGTCACCGGCCCCGTCGAGCGCGACGAGCACGTCGTACACGGTCGCCCGCGAGCGCACGGCCCGAACCGGCGGGCCCCAGGGGCCGCCGCGCGGGCGGTCGACCAGGTCGACCCGGCCGCCCGGGCGGCCGACGGCCACCACCGCTGCTCCCGCGGCGTTCATCGCGAGGGCGACGTCCTCGGCGTCCACGCCCGCCGGCGACAGGCGCTCGACGGGCTGCCAGGCGCCTCCGGCCGTCATCGCGGCCGCGGCGGCCCGGTCGGTGGCGGTGTGGAAGACCAGGAGGGCGTCGCCCGCGCGGTCGACGGCGAGCTCCGGGGCGTAGCCCTCCCGCGCGACGGTCTCCGGAGCGGTCCAGCCGCTGCCGTCGTGCCGCCGGGCGCGGAGCGTCTGCGGGTGGCCGAACGGCTGCCGGCCCCAGGCGACGACGGTCGTCCCGTCGGCCGCGACGCCGACCTGCGGTGCGCTCGACGAGTTCGCCGGGGTGACCGCGGCGGGGTCGGCCCAGCCGCCGTGCCGATGGCGCCAGACCGCCTGCACGCGCCACGGGCGGTGGCGGTCGACGCTGCCCCACGCCCAGGCCGCGGCGACGACGCCCCGTGCGCCGACCGCGACGTCGAGCTGGGTGGCGCCGTACACGTCCTCGGCGCCCGGCTGGTAGCCCGGCACCGGCAGGTCGCGCGAGACCTCGACCGGATCCGACCAGTGCCCGCCCGCGGGGCGCCGGGCCGCGGCGACGCCGTCGGTGCGCCCGGGCTCCTGGGTGAGCCAGAGGGCGGTGACGTCACCGCGCCGGTCGACGACGACCTGCGGCGCGTAGCCGTGGCCGATGACCACGGGTGCGTGCCAGTCGCCGCCGGCTGTCCGCCGCCGCGCGATGACGTCACCGGGGCTCGCCGTGCCCGCCCAGACGACCGTGACCGCTCCGCGGGCGTCCACCGCGAGCGACTCGCCGCGGGTGTTCGCCGCCAGGGTGGTGACCGGTCCCCAGTCCGCAGCCGCGGGCGGCGGCGTCACCAGGGCAGGCACCGCCAGGGACAGCGCGGTGGCAGCCACGATCATCATCCGAGGACCTAGTGGCACGACGAGCCTCCTCGTCATCCACTCTGCGTGCGGCCACCCCCGTCCCGCAGGGCAGACCGTCCCGAAGGCCCCGGGCCCTTGGTCCCGGGCGGTCGGTCAGTCCTCGTCGTCGCCCTCGTCGTCCTCGTCGTCGTCGTCGAGCAGGCCCTCCTTGCGGGCCTCGGCGACGATCCGCCGGACGTTGTCGACCCGACCGCAGTCCTGGTCGATCTGGCGGTTGCGCTCCTCCACGAACAGCGCCCCGAGGTCCGCCCGCACCTGGGGTCCGACCTCCTCACGCGCCGGGTTGAGGATCGTGAGCTCCTCCTCGGTGATGTGGTGGTTGATCAGCTCGGCGAGCTTCTCGACGGCGTCCTCGAAGGCCTGGGTGTCGGTGCCCTTGAGCTCGAGGACCTTCAGCAGCGCCTCGTTGCCCTCGGCGTGCTCCTCGACGCCGTGGTCGGCATCGTCGGCGTCGACCGCGTTCTTCCGCTTCAGCTTGGGGTAGACGTGCTTCTCCTCGGCCTCGGCGTGCGCCACGTGCAGGGTGGCGAAGGCGCGGCGGACGGCGTCGCGGTCCTGGCTGCTGTCGCGCAGGTCGCGCAGCAGCGCCTCGAAGCGGCGGTGGTCGTCGAGGATCAGGTCGACGACGTCGCCCTGGATCGGGCGGCCGAGATCGATGTCGGTCATGGGGGCCTCTGGATCGTGGTCATCGGGTCGGGGTCGGTCTCGGCGGTGCCGAGCAACCGCCGTCGTACCCACCCGTGGCCGCCGCCAACCGTCGGTCCGGGTCGGTTCAGTAGCTCGCCGGCGTGAAGATCCAGAGCACCCGCGCCGGTGCGGCGGACGGGTTGCGCCAGCGGTGCGGGACCCGGCAGTCGAAGGTCGCCGAGTCGCCCAGCCCGAGGTGGTGCCGCTCGTCGCCGAGGTAGAGGTCCAGCTCGCCTTCGAGCACCAGCACGCACTCCTCGTCGCCGGCGTGCGTGTGCAGGTCGTCGCTGCTGCCCTGCCCCGGATCCACCAACGACTCCAGCACCTCCAGCCGCTTGGCCCAGCCGGGGGTGACCTGCGAGTCCAGGACGCCGCGGCTGCGCATCAGGTGCCGGTCCGCGCGCCGGACGACCGGCTGCTGCGGGCCCGGCGGCTCGGCGAACAGCGTCGCCATCGTCTCGCCCATCGCCTCCACGACCCGGGCCAGCGTGGCCACCGTGGGGCTGACCCGCCCGTTCTCCAGGCGGCTCAGGTACGCCGGCGTGAGGCCGGCGAGCTCGGCGACCTGGCGGGCGGACAGGCCCTTCTGCTCCCGCAGCTGGCGCAGCCGCGGGCCGACCTCGCCGTCGGTCCCCGCCTCGGTCTGGTCGGGCATGGCCAAATATTGCCATATCGGTCAACGGTCCTTGACACATGGGACAACGGAGCAAAATACTCCCCGCATCGAGGCGCGAGCCGATGTCTTCCGGGAGGAACACGTGTCGATCAACTCCGACGAGCTGGCGGTCACCGAGACCGCCGAGCACACCCTGATGCCGATCCCGCCCGAGGCGCGCACCTCGACGGTCGCGCACCAGTTCTGGATCTGGATGGGCGCCAACATCGCCCCGATCAACTGGGTGCTGGGCGCCCTGGGGATCTATCTCGGCCTCAGCCTCTGGCAGACGGTCGCCGTGCTCGTCGTCGGCAACCTGATCGGGATGGCGACCTTCGGGTTCTTCGTGCTGATGGGCCAGCGCACGGCCGTCAGCCAGATGGTGCTCTCGCGGGCCGCGTTCGGCCGCCGCGGCGCCTACCTCCCCGCGGTGATGCAGGGGCTGCTGGCGGTCGGGTGGTGCGCCATCAACACCTGGATCATCCTCGACCTCGTCGTCACGCTGTTCGACAAGATCGGCATCCACGGCGGCGACGGCCTGCGCATCGGCGTCGCGGTCGTGATCATGGCGATCCAGGTCTGGCTGGCCGCGATCGGCTTCCGCGCCATCGCCCGCTTCGAGCGCTGGACGGTGCCGATCACGCTGGTGGTCCTGCTGGCCATGACGATCGTCGCCTGGACCAAGACCGACGTCGACTGGGGGTACGCCGGCGGCGGGCTCGAGGGCAAGGCGCTCTGGAGCTCCCTGACGACGCTGATGACCGCCATCGGCATCGGCTGGGGCATCACCTGGTTCGCCTACGCCTCGGACTACTCCCGCTTCGTCTCCCCGCAGATCTCGCGCCGCAAGCTCTACCTCGGCAGCGTCCTCGGCCAGTTCATCCCGACGGTGTGGCTGGGCATCTTCGGCGCGACGCTGGCGACCGTCAGCCAGGAGATCGACCCCGGCCAGCTCGTGGTCAACGCCTTCGGCGGCCTCGCGGTGCCCGTGCTGCTGCTGGTCATCCACGGCCCGATCGCCACGAACGTGCTCAACATCTACTCGTGCGGGCTGTGCGCCCAGACCCTCGACTGGGGCGTCGACCGCCGCAAGCTCTCCTACGGCGTGGGCGTGCTGGCCACCATCTTCACGATCTACCTGATCCTCAACGGCGACTTCGCCACCAACCTCGACGGCTGGCTCGCCGGCCTGGTCACCTGGGTGGCGCCCTGGGGCGCGATCATGCTCGTGCACTACTACGGCATCGCCAAGCAGCGCATCGACGTCGACGCCCTCTTCGAGCCGCCCGGCTCCTCGCGGGTGCCCGACATCGTGTGGGAGGCGATCGTGCCGTTCCTGCTGGGCATGGTCGCCACCTGGATGTTCGAGTACGGCATCCCGACCTGGCTGCAGGGCCCCGCGGCCAAGGCCCTCGGCGGGATCGACCTGTCCTGGCTGGCCGGCGCCCTCGTCGCCGGTGTGCTGTCGTACGTCGCGATGTCCCGCCGGCGGCCCCGCACCACGGCCCCCACCCCTGCCGTCAGCACGGAAAGCGCCTGATGGCGGAGGACCCGGGACTCCACGACGTCACCCTCCCGGCCGGACCGGTCGCCTGGCCGGGAGGAGCCACCGCAGCCGCGACCCTCGGGTTCGACCTGGACTCCGAGGACGTCGCCCTCACGGTCGACCCGGAGAGCCGGCACCGGCTCTCGGCGATGTCGCACCAGGCCTACGGGATGCTGACCGGCGTGCCGCGGGTCCTCGACCTGCTGGCGCGGCACGACGTCCGGGCCACGTTCTTCTGTCCGGGCTACACCGCCGAGCGCTACCCCGACGTGCTGCGCCGGGTGCGGGACGCGGGCCACGAGATCGCGCACCACGGCTACCTGCACGAGGCGATGGCGGGCATGACCCGCGAGCAGGAGGCCGCCGTGCTGGACCGCGGCCTCGAGGCCCTCGACCGGGTCGCCGGGGTCCGCCCCGTCGGCTACCGGGCGCCGATGTGGGAGACGACGTACCAGACCGCCGAGCTGCTGCTCGACCGCGGCTTCCTCTACGACTCGAGCCTGATGGACTCCGACCTGCCCTACGAGCTGGCCGAGCGGCCCGGCGACGGCGCCCGCAGCATCGTGGAGATCCCGGTCGCCTGGGCGCTCGACGACTGGGAGCAGTTCGCGTTCGTCCCCGAGCTGTTCGGGCCGGGCGTCATCGAGGACCCGGAGAAGGCGCTCTCCATGTGGACCGGCGAGCTCACCGAGGCACACCGGCACGGTTCGTGCTTCGCCCTCACCGTGCACCCGTTCCTCAGTGGCCGGCTGGGCCGGCTCCGCGCGCTCGAGACCCTGATCGAGACGATGCAGTCCCTGCCGGGGCTGTGGCTCGCGCCCGCGGGCGACATCGCCCGCCACGTCCGCTCCCTCGACCTCACCCCTCGCGTCTTCCCCCGACCGGAGATCTGATGACCAGCACCCCTCTCGGGCCTGTCGACGGCACCCAGGTGCCCCGCTTCGCCGGCTCGGCGACGTTCGCCCGCATCCCCCGCATCGACGAGGTGTCCCGCTTCGACGTGGCCGTGCTCGGCGCCCCGTTCGACGGCGGCGTCTCGTACCGCCCCGGGGCTCGCTTCGGCCCGGCGGCGATCCGGCAGGCCTCCCGGCACCTGCGCCCGGCGTACAACCCGGCCCAGGACGTGGCGCCGTACGCCGTGCTCCAGGCGGTCGACGCGGGCGACGTGCCGTGCAACCCGTTCGACATCGACCACGCCCTGCAACAGATCGACGACCACGTGGCCGAGCTGGTCCGCGCGGGCGGCCGGCCGCTGCTGCTCGGCGGCGACCACACGATCGCGCTCGGTGCGCTCCGCGCCGTCGCGCGCGAGCACGGCCCGGTGGCGCTGATCCACTTCGACGCGCACCTGGACACGTGGAACAGCTACTTCGGCGCCGACCGCACCCACGGGACCGTCTTCCGGCGGGCGCACGAGGAGGGCCTGCTGGTGCAGGACGCCAGCAGCCACGTCGGCATCCGCGGGCCGCTGTACTCCGCGCAGGACCTCGCGGACGACGCGACGTTCGGGTTCGAGATCGTGAGCGCACGCGACGTCGACCGGATCGGCCTGGAGGAGATCGTCGACGGCGTGCGCCGGCGGACGAACGACGCGCCGGTCTACCTGTCGATCGACATCGACGTGCTCGACCCGGCGTTCGCCCCGGGCACCGGGACCCCGGAGATGGGCGGCCTGACCTCCCGCGAGCTGCTCGCGCTCGTGCGGGCGCTCCCGCCGGACCAGATCGTGGCGGCGGACCTGGTCGAGGTGAGCCCGCCGTACGACCACGCGGAGATCACCTCGCTCGCGGCCGCGACGCTCGGCTACGAGATCACCTCGCTGATGGCGCGCGCAGGAGGTGCCTCGTGATCGACCTCCTGGTCCGTGACGTCCGCGTGCGCGAGGAGGGCGGCGTCCGCCCGGTCGACCTGCACGTCGACGGCGGCCGGATCGTCGCCGTCGAGCCGCGGGCCGACGAGCCCGTCGCAGCCCGCTCGGTGATCGACGGTGCGGGTGCGTGGGCGACCCCGCCGTACGTCGAGCCGCACGTGCACCTCGACGCGGCCCTCACCGCCGGCCAGCCCCGGTGGAACCGCAGCGGCACGCTGTGGGAGGGCATCGCCTGCTGGGCCGAGCGGAAGCCGATGCTCACCCGCGAAGACGTGATCGACCGGGCCGAGCAGACCCTGCGGTGGTACGCCGCGAACGGCACGCTGCACGTGCGCAGCCACGTCGACGTCACCGACCCGTCGCTCGTCGCCCTCGACGCCCTGCTCGAGGTGCGCGACCGGGTGCGCGACGTGGTCGGCCTGCAGCTGGTGGCGTTCCCGCAGGAGGGCATCTGCTCGTTCCCGGACGGCGAGGAGCTGATCACCGAGGCCGCCCGCCGCGGCGTCGACGTGATCGGCGCGATCCCGCACTACGAGGACACTCGCGAGGACGGGGTCCGCTCGGTCGAGATCGCCGTCGACCTCGCCGACCGGTACGGCCTGCGGGTCGACGCCCACTGCGACGAGATCGACGACGAGCAGTCCCGCTTCATCGAGGTGCTCGCGACCCGGGCCGCCCGGTCCGGGCTGCGCGAGCGCGTGACGGCCAGCCACACCACGGCGATGGGGTCGTACAACCCGGCGTACAGCTACAAGCTGCACCGGATCATCGCCCGCTCGGGCATCAACATGGTGAGCAACCCGATGGTCAGCCTGCACCTGCAGGGACGCTTCGACGGCTACCCGAAGCGGCGCGGGCTCACCCAGGTCAAGGAGCTGCTGGCCGCGGGCGTCAACGTGGCGTTCGGCCACGACGACGTGATGGACCCCTGGTACCCGCTCGGCACCGCCAACCCCCTCCAGGTCGCCCTGGTCGGCACCCACGCCACCCAGCTGCTCTCCCGCGACGAGATCGAGGAGGCCTTCACGATGGTGACGTCGCGCGCCGCCGCTGTGCTCGGCCTCGGGGACGGGTACGGCGTGGCCGCCGGGCGCCCGGCGAGCTTCCTGCTGCTGCCGGCGACGGACGGCTACGACGCCGTCCGCCGGCAGGTGCGGCCGACCCACGTCGTGGCGCACGGCCGGGTCGTCGCCACCACGCCGCCGGCGGCCACGACGCTGACCTGGCCCGGCGCCGAGCCGCAGGAGGTGACCTTCCTGCCGTCGGACGGGCAACGCGGCTGACCGCACTCACGGCCCGGGACGTAGGTTGGCCGGGATGAGCGAGCGCGACCGGACCCCCGCGCAGGCGGTCCTGCTCGTCGTCGGGGTGACCGTCCTGGTGAGCGTGGTGCTCGCGGTCCTGCACGTCCCGTCCGCCGTGCTCTTCGGCTCGCTGGTCGGCGGGATGGCGCACGCGCTGACGTCGCCGACCCCGCTCGCGCTGCCGGCCTGGTCGTTCCGGATCGGGCAGGCCCTGATCGGGATCACGATCGGCGCCCTGGTCAGCGTGTCCGCGCTGGCGGACATGGGCCCGGCGCTGCTCCCGATCCTCGCCGTCACCGCGGCGACCGTCCTGCTCAGCGTGGCGGCCGGGCAGCTGCTCGCGCTCCGGCGCGACGTCAGCCCGGTCACCGGCGCTTTCGCGATGATCGCCGGCGGCGCGTCGGGGGTGGTCGCGATCGCCCGGGACCTGGGCGCGGACGACCGGGTGGTGACGGTCGTGCAGTACCTGCGGGTCTTCGTGGTCCTGGTCTCGATGCCGCTGGTGACCGCGGTCGTGTTCCACCCCGACCACGGCCTCGGCACGTTCACCGCCGACGGCGAGGGCCTGCTGCCGGACCTCGCCTACACCGCCGCGGCGCTCGCGCTCGGGCTCGTCGTGGCCCGGCTGGTGCCGATCAGCACCGCCACCCTCCTCGGGCCGCTGGTGGTCGCCGCCGCACTGACCGCCTCCGGCTGGCTCGGTACGCCGATGGTCCCGGTCGGCCTGCAGTGGCTCGCCTATGCGCTCATCGGCGTCCAGGTCGGGCTGCGCTTCACCCGGGCCAGCCTCGCCTCGATCGCGCGGATGCTCCCGACCGTGCTGCTGATCATCGTCGCCATGGTCGCGGCGACCGCGCTGCTCGGCGCGCTGCTGGCCTGGCTGACGCCGGTGGACGGGCTGACGGCGTACCTCGCCACCACGCCCGGCGGACTGTTCGCCGTGCTGGCCACGGCTGCCGACAGCGGCTCGGACGTGACCTACGTGATGGCGGTCCAGCTGTTCCGGCTGCTGGTGATCCTGGCGTTCACGCCGGTGCTCGCGCGGACTCTTCGAGCTCACCGCGGTTGATCACCCGGCGGGCCTGTTTGCGGAACCGGAAGACCTGCGAGAGGCCGATCGCCCAGAGGACGTACTGCGTGGCCATCGCCCAGCGGAACGCCGACGGCGTGTAGTCGGTGCCCGACCCCGGCGTACGCCAGTCGAGCACCAGGCCGATCGCGATCACCAGCACCAGGCTGGCGATGAAGCCGCCCTGGTTGATGATCCCGCTGGCGCTGGCGAAGCGCTCCTTCGGGTTGGACGTGCGCCCCACGTCGAAGCCGATCATCGACGCCGGGCCTCCGACGCCCACGACGATCACCAGCAGCACCAGCACGGGCGTCGGCGCGTGGCCCGGCCACGCGAGCACGACCGTCCACACGGCCACGATCGACGAGACGATCACCAGGACCATCGTCGAACGGTGCCAGGGGTGGTTGCCGACCAGCCAGCCCAGCGTCGGCCCGGCCGCCATCACCGAGAGCACCATCGCGGTCAGCAGCAGGCCCGCCGTGGACGACGACTGGAGCTCCCCCTTGACGAAGAACGGGTAGCCCCACAGCAGGCTGAGCGCGGTGGCGCTGAACTGGGTGGTGAAGTGCATCCAGAAGCCGAGCCGGGTGCCGGGGTGCGCCCACGACGCGGCCAGGCTCGCGCGGACCGCGGTCAGGGAGAGCGCCGGGCCGCGGAGGTTCCGGTGGGCCGGCGAGTCGTGCAGGACGACCAGGATGGCGACCGCGAGCACCACGCCGACCGACGCGGCGACGAGGTACGCCTTGGTCCAGCCGAGGTGGCCGAGCGCCCAGGTCATCGGGACCGCGGCGACGACCGCACCGAGCTGGCCGAGCGTGCCGGTCAGCTGGGTGACCAGCGGGATCCGGCGCGCCGGGAACCAGCTGCTCACCAGCCGGAGCACGCAGATGAACGTCATCGCGTCGCCCATGCCGACGAACACCCGGGCGGCCAGCGCCGCCGGGTAGCTCTCGGCGACGGCGAACCCGGCCTGCGCACAGGTCATCAGCAGGGTGCCGACGAGCAGCACGCTCCGGGAGCCGAACCGGTCGACCAGCAGCCCGACCGGGACCTGCATGCCGGCGTACACGACCAGCTGGAGCATCGTGAACGTCGCCAGCTGCGACGCGGAGATGTCGAAGCGCTCGGTGGCCGCCAGGCCGGCGACGGCCAGCGACGAGCGGTGGAAGACCGCGACGAGGTAGACCAGGAGCCCGACGACCCACACCGCCCACGAGTTGCGGACCGTCGACTTCACTCCCCCGATCCTACGGCGGTCAGTCCAGGCAGAACTCGTTGCCCTCGGGGTCCTGCATCACGAGGTGGCCGGCTCCCATCGGCGGCGCCGGCTCGTGCCGCTCGACCCGGGTGGCGCCGAGCGCGACCAGGCGCTCCGCCTCGGCCTCGAGCGCGGCCATCCGCTCGTCGCCCTGGAGGCCGGGCGCCGCCCGGACGTCGAGGTGGAGCCGGTTCTTCGCGGTCTTGCCCTCGGGGACCTGCTGGAAGAACAGCCGCGGTCCGGCGCCCGACGGGTCGACGGACGCCGAGGCCATGTTGCGCCGCTCCTCGGGCAGGGTCGCGGCGAACGCGTCCCACGAGTCGAAGCCGGGCGGCGGCGGGGGCGCCTGGTAGCCGAGCACGGCGTTCCAGAACTGCGACAGCGACCGCGGGTCGGCGCAGTCGACGGTGACCTGCACAGTCCTCACCCCGGTGATCGAGCTGGTGTCGAGATTCACTTCGCACCCGCCGACATCATCTGGCGCAGCTCCTTCTTCAGGTCGCTGATCTCGTCGCGCAGCCGGGCGGCCACCTCGAAGTGCAGCTCGGCGGCCGCGCCCTTCATCTGGTCGGTGAGCTCCTGGATGAGCTGGGCGAGCTCGGCGCTCGGCAGCCCGGCGAGGTCCTTGCTGTGCTGGCCGGACTCGCCGCCCGCCGCGCGCGACAGCGCCGGGACCGGCGCCTTGCGGTTCTTCGGGTCCTGGTGCTGCCAGGTCTCCAGCAGCTCCTGGGTGCTCTCGTCCTCGCGGGCGAGCATGTCGGTGATGTCGGCGATCTTCTTGCGCAGCGGCTGCGGGTCGATGCCGTTCGCCTCGTTGTAGGCGACCTGCTTGGCCCGGCGCCGGTTGGTCTCGTCGATCGCGGACTCCATCGAGGGCGTGATCTTGTCGGCGTACATGTGCACCTGACCCGACACGTTGCGGGCCGCGCGGCCGATCGTCTGGATCAGCGACTTGTCGGAGCGCAGGAAGCCCTCCTTGTCGGCGTCCAGGATCGCCACCAGCGACACCTCGGGCAGGTCGAGGCCTTCGCGGAGCAGGTTGATGCCGACCAGCACGTCGTACTGCCCCAGCCGCAGGTCGCGCAGCAGCTCGATCCGCTTGAGGGTGTCGACCTCGGAGTGCAGGTAGCGGGTCCGGACGCCGGCGTCGAGGAGGTAGTCGGTGAGGTCCTCGGACATCTTCTTGGTCAGCGTGGTGACCAGGACCCGCTCGTTCTTCTCCACGCGGGTGTTGATCTCGTGGATCAGGTCGTCGATCTGGCCCTTGGTCGGCTTCACGATCACCTCGGGGTCGACCAGGCCGGTCGGCCGGATGATCTGCTCGACGGTGTCGCCGCCGACCTTGTCGAGCTCGTAGTCGCCCGGGGTCGCGGACAGGTAGATCGTCTGCCCGATCCGGTCGAGGAACTCCTCCCACCGCAGCGGCCGGTTGTCCTGCGCGCTCGGCAGCCGGAAGCCGTGCTCGACCAGGTTGCGCTTGCGCGACATGTCGCCCTCGTACATGCCGCCGATCTGCGGCACGGTCACGTGCGACTCGTCGACCACCAGGACGAAGTCCTCGGGGAAGTAGTCGAGGAGGCAGTTCGGCGCCGAGCCGCGGGCGCGGCCGTCGATGTGCATCGAGTAGTTCTCGATGCCCGCGCACGACCCGACCTGGCGCATCATCTCGATGTCGTACGTCGTGCGCATCCGCAGCCGCTGCGCCTCCAGCAGCTTGCCCTGCCGCTCGAACGTCGCGAGCTGGTCCTCCAGCTCGAGCTCGATGCCGCGGATCGCCCGCTCCATCCGCTCCGGCCCGGCGACGTAGTGGGTCGCGGGGAAGACGTAGAGCTCCTCGTCCTCGGTGACGACCTCGCCGGTGATCGGGTGGAGGGTCATCAGCCGCTCGATCTCGTCGCCGAAGAACTCCACCCGCACAGCGAGCTCCTCGTAGACCGGGAAGATCTCGAGGGTGTCGCCGCGCACCCGGAAGGTGCCGCGGGTGAACGCCATGTCGTTGCGGGTGTACTGGATCTCGACCAGGCGGCGCAGGATCGAGTCGCGGTCGTGCTCCTCCCCCACCTTGAGCCGGAGCATCCGGTCGACGTACTCCTGCGGCGTGCCCAGGCCGTAGATGCAGGACACGGTGCTGACCACGATCACGTCGCGGCGGGTGAGCAGCGAGTTGGTCGCGGAGTGCCGCAGCCGCTCCACCTCTTCGTTGATCGAGGAGTCCTTCTCGATGTAGGTGTCGGTCTGCGGGATGTACGCCTCGGGCTGGTAGTAGTCGTAGTACGAGACGAAGTACTCGATCGCGTTGTCGGGGAACAGCTGGCGCAGCTCGTTGGCGAACTGGGCGGCGAGCGTCTTGTTCGGCTGCATCACCAGCATCGGCCGCTGGAGCTGCTCGGCGACCCACGCGACGGTCGCGGTCTTGCCGGTGCCGGTCGCACCCAGCAGGACGACGTCCTCCACGCCGGCGTCGATCCGCTGGGAGATCTCCTTGATCGCCGCCGGCTGGTCGCCGGACGGCTGATAGTCGGAGACGACCTTGAAGGGGGCCACCCGGCGCTCGAGATCGGTCACTGGTCGCATGTCTTCGAGGGTAGACGGGGGCACCGACACCGCGACCCCGGTCGCTAGATTGGGGCCCGTGAGCAGCCCCCAGTCCGTCGCCGCGCGGCTGCTCCGGCTGCTCCGCCGCACGCTGCTCGCCGCGGTCGGCGTCCAGGTCGCCCTCGCGCTCGGGATGACCGTCGTCGACTCCTACCGGCGCCGCGGCAAGAAGGCCAAGCCGTTCCCGGTCACCACGCCTCGGGAGGTGCAGGTCGGCGACGGCACGCTCACGACGTACACCTACGGCGGCGACCTGTACGACGCGATGCTGGGGGCGATCGAGAAGGCGCAGCGGCAGATCCTCTTCGAGACCTACATCTGGAAGGGCGACGACGTCGGCGAGCGCTTCAAGGCCGCGCTCGCGGCCGCCGCCGACCGTGGCGTCGAGGTCTACGTGATCTACGACGGCTTCGCGAACCTCGTCGTCTCGCCCCGGTTCAAGCGGTTCCCCCCGACGATCAAGGTGCTGCGGTACCCGATCTACCCCGCGGGCTGGAAGTTCTTCGACCTCGCCCGGTACGGCCGCGACCACCGCAAGATCCTGGTCGTCGACGATGCGGTCGGGTTCGTCGGCGGCTACAACGTCGGCTCGGCGTACGCCACCGAGTGGCGCGACACGCACGTCCGGATCACCGGCCCCGGGGTGTGGGACCTCAAGCGCGCGTTCGCGGACTTCTGGAACCTCAACCGCCGGCGCCGCCTCGGCACGTCGGAGCGCCCGCTGCTGCTCGAGACCGCGTCGACGTGGGAGCCGCGGATCCGGTTCCACCGCAACGTGCCGCGGCTGTGGATGTTCCCGATCCGGTCGATGTACATCGAGGCGATCAACCGCGCGTCGACCAACGTCTGGCTGACGACCGCGTACTTCTGCCCCGACCAGGACTTCGTCGACGCGATGAAGGACGCCGCCGCGCGCGGCGTCGACGTCCGGCTGCTGGTCCCGCTGAAGTCCAACCACATCGTCGCCGACTGGATCTCCCGCGGGTACTTCTCGCAGCTGCTCAACGCGGGCGTGCGGATCTTCCGGTTCCGCGACGCGATGGTGCACGCGAAGACCGCCACGATCGACGGCACCTGGTCGACGGTCGGCACCACGAACGTCGACCGGCTCAGCCTCCAGGGCAACTACGAGATCAACCTCGAGGTCATCGACGAGGGCTTCGCGGCCAACCTCGAGGAGATCTTCCGCACCGACGAGTCGAACTCGCTGGAGCTGACCCGCGTCGAGTGGGAGGCCCGGGACCTGCACCGCAAGTTCACCGAGATGATCCTCGGGCCGCTCCGCCCGCTGCTGTGACCTCGGCGGTCACGCGGTGGCCGACCGGCTCCCGCTGTGACCTCCAGAGACGGCCGCCCCCTGGGGCGCCTCGTCGATCCCGCCAGCACCTCACGCACCACCTGGCAGCCGGAACCCGCACGACACGCCGACGCCGCCCGGCGTGTCGTGCGGGTTTCGGCTGCCAGCAGCCGAACCCCGCGCCCGCTAGCATCGACCACACCCCGGCCGACCAGCCCGACTCCGGGTCAGCGCGGCTGCGGGATGTCGATCACCGAGCTCAGCTGCAGCGCCTTCGCCCGGTCGCCCTTCACCTTGAGCTGGCCCTTGAGGACGCCGGTGAGCGGGTGGAGGTGGCCGGTCGCCAGCCGCAGGTAGTCGTGCGCCTGGCAGGTCACGGTCGCGTCCCGCTCCTCGCCGTCGTCGCCGCTGGTGACGGTGGCGGCGCCGCCGGAGACGCGGACGACGTACCGCTCCACCTCGCCGGACGGGTTGCCGAGCAGCCGGAAGCCGATGGCCAGCTCGACGTCGGCAGCCCGGACCGGGTCGACGTACTCCGGGAGCCGGCGGAAGATCTCACCGAGCACGATCGGGCGGAAGCCGGACGCCATCACCTTCTCCAGGTGGCTGCGGTGCACGTGCCGGAGCGCCGTCGCCACGTCGACCGGGTCCAGCGCGGTCGGGTCCACCGCGACCGCGTCGCTGCCCGGCACCCGGAACATGCCGCCGAGCGCGAGCGCCAGGTCGGAGTCGCCCTCGATGTCGAGCTTGCCGGAGAGGTACTCCAGGCCGGCGTTCCGCTCGCCGCTGACCAGCCGGACGAACCGGGCGATGCTGGTGCGCAGCACGACGTCCGCGTCGTCGCCGGACGCCAGCTCGATCCCGCCGCCGGTGAAGCGGAGCAGGTGGCGCTCGAGCAGCTTCCCGCGGCGTTCGAGGTCGATGCGGACGGTGCCCTCGAGCAGCGCCAGCCGCTCGGGTACGGCGTACTCGTGCAGCCGGGCCAGGATGCCCTCGATCGCCGCCGAGCGGACCTCGTCGCGGCCGATCAGCTCGAGCAGCTCGTGGTCGGAGACGCCGGCGACCGCGGCGACCAGCGCCTCGGGGTCGGCCTCGGCGAAGAACGCCGCCGCCTCGGCGGGGTCGGCCGTGCGCAGGACGGCCAGGTCCAGGGGCGCCATCAGGTCCTCGTCACCTTCGCGGGGAGGTGGGTGCGCGGCGCCATCCGGGCGCCGTGGCGGGGCCGGCGGCCGACGGCCAGGGCGAGCAGCACCGGCACCCGGCCGCGGTGCGGCCGCCAGGGCTCGAGGAAGTCGGCCATCTCCTCGTCGGTGAAGTCGCGGCCGGCGACGGCCCAGCCGAGGTCCTTCGCGACGTGGTAGTCGCCGAACGACACGGCGTCCGCGTCGCCGTGGACGCGCTGGCGCACCTCGGCCGCGGTCCACACGCCGATGCCGGGCAGGCTGGTCAGCCGGCGCTCGACCTCACCGCCGGGGAGCCCGACGGTGCGCTCGAGCGACTCCGCGACCCGGGCGGCCGTGACCAGCGTCCGCGACCGGGCCGGGTCGACGTGCATCCGCAGCCACTCCCAGGACGGGACCCGCCGGACGGTGGCGGCGTCCGGCTGCACCCACAGCTTGAGCTCGCGGCCCGGGCCGGGCGCGCGCTCGCCGTACCGGTGCACGAGCATCCGGAAGCCCGCGAACGCCTCCTGGCCGGTGACCTTCTGCTCGAGGATCGACGGCGTCAGCGACTCCATGACGAGGCCGGAGCGGCCGATCCGCCAGTGGCCGTAGCGGCGCCAGGCCTCGGCGACCAGGGGGTGGCGGCCGGTGTCGAAGCCGGTCACGTCGTCGTCGGCCCCGAGCAGCCCCGGCAGGGACTCCAGAACCCAGTCGGCGCCCGGGCCCCACGCCTCGCCGCGGACCACGCCGTCGGCCGCGCGCGGCTCGACCGCGAGGGTGGCCGGGCCGGCCGGCGTCCGGATGCCGCGCCAGTGGCGGTCGCCGTCGACGCGGTACGTCGGGTCGCCGCCCCCGCGGCGGTGCACACCGAGCACGGCCGCGACCGGGCACGGCCAGCCGGGCCGCCACTCCCGCACCCGACCGTCCACGTCCGCGAGGATAGGCGGCATGACCCTGCAGATCGACGACCGGGCCCGGGTCCGCACGCTCACCCTGGACCGTCCGGACGCGCTCAACGCGTTCAACGAGGAGCTCTACGACGCCACGACCGAGGCGCTGCGCGCCGCCGCGGCCGACCCGGACGTGGCCGTGGTGCTGCTGACCGGCAACGGGCGCGGGTTCAGCGCCGGCACCGACCTGCTGGAGATGCACGCGCGGGCGACCGACCCGGCGTTCGTGCCCGGGAAGCACGGGTTCGTGGGCCTGGTCGACGCGCTCGTCGACTTCCCGAAGCCGCTGATCTGCGCCGTGAACGGCGTCGGGCTCGGCATCGGCACGACGATCCTCGGCTTCGCCGACCTCGCGTTCATGTCGGCGACCGCCCGGCTGAAGTGCCCGTTCACCAGCCTCGGGGTGGCCCCGGAGGCGGCGTCGTCGTACCTCCTGCCGCGGCTGGTCGGCCGCCAGGACGCCGCGTGGGTGCTGCTGTCGGCGGAGTGGATCTCCGCGGAGGAGGCGCGCGAGATGGGCCTGGTGTGGCGGGTCTGCGAGCCGGACGACCTGCTGCCCGAGGCGCGGCGGCACGCGGAGCTGCTGGCCGCGCGGCCGATCTCGTCGCTGGTGGCGGTCAAGCGGACCATGACCGAGCCGCTGCGCGAGGGCATCCGGGCGGCGCGGGACCGGGAGAACGCCGCGTTCGTCGAGCTGATGGGCGGGCCGGCCAACCTCGAGGCGCTGACGGCGTTCGCGGAGGGCCGTGAGCCCGACTTCACCCGGTTGCCGGCCGGCTGGTGAGCACCCGCATCGCCAGGTCGGTCGTGCCCGGCACGCCGAGGTAGCCGACGACCTGCGCGACCCGGTCGAGCTCGAGCGGCAGCAGCCCGGGGCTGCCGGGCACGTCGGGGGTCAGGCCGAGGTCGAGGTCGGTGCGACCGGACATGATCGAGAGGTTGAACTCGAACCGCTCCCGGGCGGCCGGCGCGGCGAGCTTCTTCAACACCGACGCGCCGATCCGGGGCCGGCCCACCTCCTCGCAGTAGGAGTCGATCGTGGCCACCAGGGTCGCGCCGTCGCAGTGGTCGATGTCGGCCCAGACTGCGCGCATCGAGCCCATCTCGGACAGCAGGAACGGCGCGATCTTCTCGCCGATCCCGGGCACGCCGGGCAGGTTGTCGCTCGGGTCGCCGCGCAGCGCGGCGTACTCCAGGTAGTGCTCGGCGGCGACCCCGTACATGGCGCGCAGCCGGGCCGGGTTGAGCAGCGGCGAGCCGTTGATGCCGCCGCTGATCAGGCGCAGCACCTGGGTGTGCTCGCTGATGTGGGCGAACGCGTCGCGGTCGGAGGTGATGAGCACGCAGTTCCAGCCGTGCTGCTCCGCCCAGGTCGCGGCGGAGGCGTTGACGTCGTCGGCCTCGAGCCCCTCCGGGGTGACCGTGAGCAGGCCCAGCGCGTCGAGCAGGGCCGCGGCGCGCTCGAGCTGGTCGACCAGCGCGGGGTGCTTCTCCGCACGGCCGGCCTTGTAGGCGGGGTACATGGTCTCGCGCACCGACGTGCGGCGGTCGTCGAGCCCGAAGAGCACGGCGTCCGGCGCGAACTGGTCGATCGCCTCCAGGATCTGGCGCAGCATCCCGTGCAGCGCCCAGGCCGGGCGGCCGCCGCGGTCCAGCAGCCCGGAGTCGGCGCGGGCGTGGTGGTTGCGGTGCAGCAGGCTCGGGGCGTCGACCGCCAGCAGCAGCTTCCTCACAGCAGCCCCAGCGCGGCGGCGTGCCGGCGTACGGCGTCGCTGTCGGCGGCCAGCACGAACGGCACGTCGGCGTCCCAGGCGTCGGTGACCGCCTCGACCCGCCCGTCGCCGGGGTCGAGCCGCACCTCGCGGATGTAGACCGCCCGGATCCGGCCGGGGTGCGCGCGCACGACGTCGGCGTAGATCTCCGGGTCCTTCTCGCCGGAGTCGCCGATCAGCACGAACTCCAGCTCCGGGTGCAGGCGGAGCACCTCCTCGATCCGGTCGTGCTTGCGGGCGCGGCCGTCGCGGCTGCCGACCAGGTCGCGCAGCAGCAGCGGGCCGAGCGGGAACCCGCGGTGCCGCAGGAAGGCGGCGAGGAACGCGTGCAGGTTCCAGGGGCTCGACGAGACGTAGAAGACCGGATTCCGGTCGTCGTCGGCCAGGTCGCGGTAGAGCTCGGGAGCGCCCTCGAACGGCGTCCGCGTCAGCGCCGAGCCCGCGAACGTCTGGAGCAGCATCTCCCCCACCCGCTGCACGCCGGTCTCGATGATCGTGTCGTCGACGTCGGAGACGACGCCGAACAGGGCGTCCGGCCCGGGGACCCGTACGTCGACCCTGGTGCGGAACCCGGGCGGGAGGCCGCGGTACGGCGCCGCCAGCTCGACCCGGCCCGGCTCCCAGGGGCCGACCACCGCGGAGGGCCGGAGCTCGACCCGGAAGTAGCCCTCCCGGTCGGTCTCGGTCGTCGCCACGGCGTCGCCGACGGTGACCCGCAGGGGTACGCCGGGCAGCTCGTCGGTCGCGAACTGGCCCAGGCTGCGGCGGAGCGCCGCGCCGAGCCCCTCGCCCTCGACCGCGTCGGTGGGTGGTGGGTTGTCGAGGACCCGGCCGCGGACGACGACCCCGTCCGGTCCCCCGTGGCCGCCGTACGCCTCGATCCGGAAGTTCTCCGGCGGCCGGCGCCGCTTCCGGCGGCGCAGCACCGACTCCAGCGCGTGCTCCGCCTCGACGAGGAGGTGCTGCGTGCGGCCCACGGCGTCCAACCTAGTTGTCGGCGGGCTCCTGTTGGATGGGGGTGTGCTGCTCGCCGACGTCGTCGCCACCTCGACCACCGTCGCCGCCACCCGGTCGCGCAAGGCCAAGGTCGCGGCGATCGCCGAGCTGCTCGGCCGCGCCGCGCCGGACGAGCTCGAGACCGCGACCGCGTACGTCGGTGGCGCGCTGCGCCAGCGGCGCACCGGGCTCGGGTGGCGCGGGCTCGCGGAGCTGCCGGCGCCCGCGGACGCCTCGACCCTGACGGTGGTCGAGGTGCACGAGGACTTCGACCGGATCGCCGCGCTCTCCGGGGCGGGCTCGCAGGCCGCGCGGGCGGCCGCCGTCGAGGAGCTGTTCGGCCGGGCGACCGCCGAGGAGCAGCGGTGGCTGCGCGGCGTCGTGACCGGGGAGGTGCGGCAGGGCGCGCTCGACTCGCTGGTGCAGGAGGGCCTGGCGCTGGCCGCCGGCGTCCCGCTGGCCGCGGTGCGGCGGGCCGCGATGCTCGGCGGCTCGACGGTCGCCGTCGCACGGACGGCGTTCGACGGGGTCGAGGCGCTGGGCGAGGTCGGGCTCGAGGTGCTCCGGCCGGTGCTGCCGATGCTGGCGTCCAGCGCCCCCGACGTGCCCGCAGCGCTGGCGAAGGCCGGCGCCGGCTCGCCGGTGGCCGTCGACCAGAAGCTGGACGGCATCCGGATCCAGGTGCACCGGGCGGGCGCCGAGGTGGTGGTCGCGACCCGATCGCTGGAGGACATCACCGCCCGGCTGCCCGAGGTGGTCGAGGTGGCCCGGTCGCTGCCCGCGTCGTCGTTCGTGCTGGACGGCGAGGCGCTGCTGGTCGACGAGGCCGGCCGCCCGCGGCCGTTCCAGGAGACCGCGTCCCGCACGGCCATGGGCGAGGGCCTGGCGGTGACGCCGTACTTCTTCGACGTGCTGCACCTCGACGGCGAGGACCTGCTCGACTCCCCCGCCTCCGCGCGGGCGGAGGCACTCGAGCGGCTGGTGCCGGCGCCGTACCGGGTCCCGCGGGTGGTGACCGCCTCGGCCGACGAGGCCGGGGCCTTCCTCCGCGACACCCTCGGCTCCGGCCACGAGGGCGTGGTGGTCAAGAACCTCGACGCGCCGTACGACGCCGGCCGCCGCGGCGCCTCCTGGGTCAAGGTGAAGCCGGTGCACACCCTCGACCTGGTGGTGCTCGCGGTCGAGTGGGGCTCCGGCCGCCGCCGGGGCTGGCTCTCCAACCTCCACCTCGGCGCGCGCGACCCCGAGACCGGCGAGGCCGTGATGCTCGGCAAGACGTTCAAGGGCCTCACCGACGAGACGCTCCGCTGGCAGACGGAGCGGTTCCTCGAGCTGGAGACGCACCGGGACGGACACGTCGTCCACGTGCGACCCGAGCAGGTGGTCGAGATCGCGTTCGACGGGGTGCAGCGGTCGACCCGCTATCCCGGGGGCGTGGCGCTGCGGTTCGCGCGGGTGCTGCGCTACCGCGACGACAAGCCGGTGTCCGAGATCGACACGATCGGCACGGTGCAGTCGTTCCTGCCGGGGGCCGTCACCGGTGCGCCGTAGCGACCACCGCATCACGGGCCCCGGTGCGGCGCAGGCACTCCTCGACCGCGTCGTGGTCGACGCCGTCGAGCCCGTCGACGTCGCCGCCCATGTAGTAGCCGCCTCCGCCGGAGAACTGCGCTCCTACGGGGACGGGGTCGGCGTCCTCGAACTCGACCGCCTCGTGCGCCGCGTCCCACGAGGTGCCCTCCTCCCAGAAGACCACCGCGTCGTCGATGAGCAGGCAGCCGTCGACGAGGCGGAGCTGTCCCCTCACCTCCGCGGTCGGATACCCGTCCCACCCGGCCACCGCGATCACCGGCCCGTCGACCGTGGCCTCATCGTCGTGCAGGACCGCGACGGCGATCCAGCTGGCGCCTGCGGCAAGGACCAGCACGACGGCTGCGTCGATGATTCGCGTCCGGAGCATGCGCCGACCTCCCGTGTCCTCTGGTCAGAGTAGACGCGCCCGGGCCTGCGTCCGTTCCGTCGCCGGACCGCCCGGGCGACACTCGTCACACCCGTGCAACTCGCAGTTGCACAGCCGTACGATGTTCTCGTGAGTACTACGCAGTCCGACGGCCGGCGTACCGCGGCCGCCGCCCGGCGGCGGGCCCGCGAGAAGGACATCATCGCGGCCACCCGCGCCCTGTTCGACGAGCGCGGCGTCCGCGACGCCCAGATCGAGGACATCGCGAAGGCGGTGGGGATCAACCGGGCCATCGTGTACCGGCACTTCACCGGCAAGGAGGAGCTGTTCGCGCTCACCCTGGTCGGCTACCTCGACGAGCTGCGCGAGGCGCTGGCGGAGGCCGCGGACTCGGCCACCGACCCGGAGCAGCGGCTGGCCGCGATGGTCGGCGCGTTCGTCGAGTACGGCGTGGCGCACCCGGCGTTCGTCGACTGCGCCCAGACCCTGATGCGGCGTACCGGCCCCGACCTGCTCGACGAGATCTCCGAGAGCGCGCTGTTCCGGCTCGGCCGGGCCATCTCGTCCTGCCTGGTCCTGCTCACGCAGGTCCTGGAGGACGGCAAGGAGTCCGGCCGGTTCACCGTCGAGGACCCGGTGCTGCTCGCGAACACCCTCTACGCCGGCGGCCTCGGCGCGCTCCAGCTCGCCCGGGTCGGCATCCTGGTCAAGGAGGCCGCCCCCGGCATCCCCACGCTCGGCCAGATCTCCCCCGACCAGGTCCGCGACTACCTGGTCGCGTCCGCCCTGGCCCTCGCCGCGCGCTGATCAGTCCAGCGCCGAGGACGTCATACGGACAGTGTGTCCCCTTGCTCCGTCCGTATGACGTCCCGCGGAACGCCGGGCTACACGACCCCGTGAGCGACCATCGCGTCCGCGACCTGGATGAAGCCGGCGATGTTGGCGCCGGCGACGTAGTTGCCGGGCAGGTCGTACTCGTCGGCGGTCTCCAGGCAGCGGCGGTGGATGCCGCGCATGATCTCGGCGAGCCGCTCCTCGGTGTGCTCGAAGGTCCACGAGTCGCGGGAGGCGTTCTGCTGCATCTCCAGCGCGCTGGTGGCCACGCCGCCGGCGTTCGCGGCCTTGCCCGGGGCGAAGACGACGCCGGCCTCGGCGAACGCGCGTACGGCGTCCGGCGTGCACGGCATGTTGGCGCCCTCCGCCACGACCCGGGCGCCGCCCTTGATCAGCGCGGTGGCCTCCGGCTCGTCGATCTCGTTCTGCGTCGCGCACGGCAGCGCGATGTCGCACGGCACGTCCCAGACGCTGCCGCCCTCGACGTACCGGGCCGACGAGCGCGCCTCGGCGTACTCCGAGATCCGCGCCCGGCGCACCTCCTTGACCTCCTTGAGCAGGTCCAGGTCGATGCCGTCCTCGTCGACGGCGTAGCCGCCGGAGTCGGAGCAGGCGACCACGGTGCCGCCGAGCTGGTGCACCTTCTCGATCGCGTAGATCGCGACGTTCCCGGAGCCGGAGACCACGACCTTCTTGCCGTCGAAGGAGTCGCGGTCCGCCTTGAGGATCTCGTCGACGAAGAACACCGTGCCGTAGCCGGTCGCCTCGGTCCGCACCAGGGAGCCACCCCAGCTCAGACCCTTGCCGGTGAGCACGCCGGACTCGTAGCGGTTCGTGATCCGCTTGTACTGGCCGAACAGGTAGCCGATCTCCCGGCCGCCGACCCCGATGTCGCCCGCCGGCACGTCGGTGTACTCGCCGATGTGGCGGTGCAGCTCGGTCATGAACGACTGGCAGAACCGCATCACCTCGGCGTCCGAGCGGCCCTTGGGGTCGAAGTCGGAGCCACCCTTGCCGCCTCCGATCGGCATGCCGGTGAGCGCGTTCTTGAAGATCTGCTCGAAGCCGAGGAACTTCACGATGCCCAGGTACACCGACGGGTGGAACCGCAGGCCGCCCTTGTACGGCCCGAGCGCCGAGTTGAACTCGACCCGGAAGCCGCGGTTCAGCTGCACGCCGCCGCGGTCGTCGGTCCACGGCACCCGGAAGATGATCTGCCGCTCGGGCTCGCAGAGCCGCTGGATGATCGCGGCGTCGACGTACTCCGGGTGCTTGCCGACCACCGGTCCGAGGCTCTCGAGGACCTCGCGGACCGCCTGGTGGAACTCCTGCTCGCCCGGGTTGCGGGCCAGCACCTCGTCGTAGACGTCCTGCAGCTTGGGGTCGAGTGAGCTCACCCGGTCATCGTTCCAGAATGGCCACGACGCCCTGACCACCGGCCGCGCAGATCGAGATCAGCGCACGGCCGCCCCCCTTGTTCGACGCAGCCTTCTCCGCCAGCAGCTTCGCGGCGTTGTTGAGGATCCGGCCACCGGTCGCGGCGAACGGGTGACCCGCGGCGAGCGAGGAGCCGTTGACGTTGAGCTTGTCGCGGTCGATCGCGCCGAGCGGCGCGTCGAGCCCGAGCCGCTCCTTGCAGAAGATCGGGTCCTCCCACGCCTTCAGGGTCGCGAGCACCTGCGAGGCGAACGCCTCGTGGATCTCGTAGAAGTCGAAGTCCTGCAGGGTCAGGCCGTTGCGCGCGAGCATCCGCGGGACGGCGTACGCCGGGGCCATCAGCAGCCCCTCGTTGCCGTGCACGTAGTCGACCGCCGCCGTCTCGTGGTCGACGAAGTACGCCAGCGGCTCCAGCCCGTGCTCCGAGGCCCACTCCTCCGACGACAGCAGCACCACGGACGCGCCGTCGGTGAGCGGCGTCGAGTTGCCGGCGGTCATCGTGGCCGCCTCGCCCTTGCCGAAGACCGGCTTGAGCTTGGCCAGCTTCTCGACCGAGGAGTCCGGCCGCAGGTTGTTGTCCCGGTCCAGCCCGCGGAACGGCGTGACCTGGTCGTCGAGGAAGCCCCGCTCGTACGCCGCCGCGAGGCGCTGGTGCGACGTGGCGGCGAGCTCGTCCTGCGCCTCGCGGGTGATCTCCCACTCCAGCGCGGTCAGCGCGGCGTGCTCACCCATCGACAGCTTGGTGCGCGGCTCGCCGTTCTGCGGGATCTCCAGGCCGATGTCGCCGGGGCGGATCGCGCCGAGCGCCTTGACCCGGCCGGCGGTGTCGCGGGCGGCGTTGACCTTCATCAGCTTCTTGCGCAGCTTGTCGCTGATCGCGACCGGCGCGTCCGACGTGGTGTCGGTGCCGCCGGCGATGCCGGACTCGATGGTGCCGAGCGCGATCTTGTTCGCGACCGAGATCGCGGCCTGCAGGCCGGTGCCGCACGCCTGCTGGAGGTCGACGGCCGGCGTCTCCGGGGCGAGCTTCGAGCCGAGCACCGCCTCGCGGGTGAGGTTGAAGTCGCGGGCGTGCTTGAGCACGGCGCCGGCGACGACCTCGCCGATCCGCTGGCCCTGCAGGCCGTACCGCTCGGCCAGCCCGTCGATCGCGGCGGTGAGCATGTCCTGGTTGGACGCGTCGGCGTACACGGTGTTCGAGCGGGCGAACGGGAGACGGTTGCCGCCGAGGACGGCGACGCGGCGGGTGTGCGGGTTCATGGGTTCATCCTGCGTCGGTGAGGGGAACGAGAGAAGCGCATGAGGGGCAGATCACGAAATGTGGACTCAGAGTTACACGAGGAGTTACATACCCACCATGAACGATCTCTACCAGGGCTTCACGTCCTCGCCGATCGGCAAGCAGCTGACCAAGATGCTGGGCCTCCCCCAGCCCACGAAGCTGGACCGGTACGCCGAGGGCGCGCCGCTCGTCGACGGCACGGTCGCCGTGGGCGGCCGCGGCCGGCTGGCCGAGTCGCTGGCCGGGGTCCTCGACTCCCTCGGCATCGCCGCCGTCGCCCAGACCGTCGGTGACGACACCTTCAAGGGCCTGGTGTTCGACGCGACCGGCCTGACGTCGTCCGACCAGCTCGTCGAGCTGCGCGACTTCTTCACGCCCCTGCTGCGCCGGCTCGACCGGTGCCCCCGGGTGGTCGTGATCGGGACGCCGCCGGAGCTCGCGCAGGGCGAGGAGCGGGTCGCGCAGCGGGCGCTCGAGGGCTTCACGCGCAGCCTCGGCAAGGAGATCGGCCGCGGCGGCACCGTGCAGCTGGTCTACGTCGCCGAGGGCGCCGAGGGCGCCGTGCACAGCACCCTGGCGTTCCTGCTCTCGCCCAAGTCCGCGTACGTGTCCGGCCAGGTGATCCGGATCGGCGCCCACGGCTCGAAGGACGCCGGCGAGGTCGGCGACTGGCTGCGCCCGCTCGAGGGCCGGGTCGCGCTGGTCACCGGCGCGAGCCGCGGCATCGGCGAGCAGATCGCGCGGGTGCTGCACCGGGACGGCGCCACGGTCGTCGGCGTCGACGTACCGCAGGCGGCCAGCGAGCTCCAGGCCGTGATGAAGGAGATCGACGGCGACCACCTGGTGCTCGACATCACCGCCAAGGACGCGCCGCACCGGATCGCGCGACACCTGAAGGAGAAGCACGGCGGCGTCGACGTCGTCGTGCACAACGCCGGCATCACGCGCGACAAGAAGCTCGCGAACATGGCCGAGGACCGGTTCGAGCAGGTCATCTCCGTCAACCTCACCGCGCCGGAGCGGATCACCCGCCACCTGCTCGACGAGAAGGTCGTCAACGACAACGGCTCGATCGTCGGCGTCGCCTCCATCGCGGGCATCGCCGGCAACGTCGGCCAGACCAACTACGCCGCCTCCAAGGCCGGCGTGATCGGCCTGGTGGACTCGCTCGCCGACGAGCTCGACCGCGGCATCACGATCAACGCGGTCGCGCCGGGCTTCATCATCACGCAGATGACCGCGGCGGTGCCGTTCGCGACCCGCGAGGTCGGCCAGCGCCTGAACGCGATGGCCCAGGGCGGCCTCCCGGTCGACGTCGCCGAGGCGATCGCCTGGTACGCGAGCCCGGGTTCCACCGCCGTCAACGGCAACGTGGTCCGGGTCTGCGGCCAGATGATGCTGGGGGCCTGATGCTCCCGACGATGGTCAAGGCCGCGCTGCCGGTCGTCCCGGGCGTCAACCTGCTACCCGGGGTCCGCAAGACCGGCGGTGCCCTGCCGGACCTGTCGCTCACCCGCCACGACGTCCCCGTCGACCCGCGGCACGTGGCGGCGTACGCCGACCTGTGCGGCTTCCCGCACAAGGACACGCTGCCGCTGCCGTACCCGCACCTGCTGGCGTTCGGGCTGCACATGGAGATCATGACCGCCGGGTCGTTCCCGTTCCCGGCGATCGGGACCGTGCACCTGGAGAACTCCATCACCCAGCACCGGCCGATCCGGCTCGACGAGAAGCTGCAGGTCACCGCCCGCCCCGATCACCTGCGCCCGCACCCGAAGGGCCAGGTCTTCGACATGCTCACGACCGTGCACTCGCGCGGGGAGCTGGTGTGGGAGGAGACCTCGACGTTCCTGCGCCGCGGCCGCGGGTCCGACGACGCACCCGGCGGCTCGACCTTCCCGGACGCGCCGCCGCACGGCATCACCTGGAGGCTCCCGGGCGACCTGGGCCGCCGGTACGCCGCCGTGTCCGGCGACCACAACCCGATCCACCTCTACCCGCTGACCGCCAAGGCGTTCGGGTTCCCTCGCCAGATCGCGCACGGCATGTGGTCGATGGCGCGCTGCGTCGGCGCGCTGGAGAACCGGCTCCCCGACGCGGTCACCGTCGCCGTGGCGTTCAAGAAGCCGATCCTGCTGCCCGGCGCCGTGGCCTTCGGCTCCCGCCCACTGGAGGACGGCTGGGCGTTCTCGCTCAGCTCGCCGAAGAGCGGGGCCCCGCACCTGGCGGCCGCGGCCGTCAGCGTGGCGTGAGCGCGCGACCGGGATGACCCGGTCGGTCTTGCGCTCGTACTCCGCGAAGCCGGGGTAGAGCTCGGCCTGCTCGGCGTACTTCGCGTCCCGCTCGGCCCGCGGGAGCTCCTCCGCGCGGACCTCGATCACATCGTCACCGACCTCGATCGAGGCCTCGGGGTTGGCCTTGAGGTTGTGGTACCAGTCGGGGTTGTCCGGGGCGCCGCCCTTCGAGGCGAAGACGAGGTACCGGCCGCCGTCGCGCAGGTACATCATCGGGTTCACCCGCTCCCGGCCGCTGCGCGCGCCTGTGGAGTGCAGGAGCAGGAGCGGGGCGCCCTCGAAGTTGCCACCGACCCGGCCGTGGTTCGCGCGGAACTCCGCGATGATCTCGGCGTTGTAGTCCGTCATGCGACCATCCTGCCGTGTCGGCGCCGCCGCGTAGCCTCGAGGCATGCCCGACACCGAGCACCTCCAGCAGCGGATGGAGCTGGCCGCGCAGCGACCGTTCGGGCGCAGGTTCCACCTCCGCGGGCGCGATCGCGCGACGGCCGAGCTGCGCGGGCCCCAGACGATGCGACGGCACGCAGCCGAGATCATCGCGGAGCGGCTCGCCCCGGCGCAGCCGCGCAACGACGGCCGGCAGACGCCGTACCGCAACCATCCCGTCTTCGTCGCCCAGCACGCGACCGCGACCTGCTGCCGCACCTGCCTGGAGACGTGGCACGCGATCCCGAAGGGGCGTCAGCTCGACCGTGACGAGCGGGCGTACGTCGTCGAGGTGATCGGCCGCTGGATCGACCGGGAGCTCGCGACGCCCCCGGGCGCGTCAGCGCGGTGAGTCGAGGAGCTCTCCGTCGCGCTGGCGCGGCGATCCTCCGCCAGCGACCAGCTCCATGGTCAGCTCCATCGCGCCCACCTCGAGCGACTCGCCTGCGGCCACCGTCTCGCGTGAAGGGCGCCAGCCGACCTCCTCGTCCTCCAGGATCGCGATCGCCGTGGCGACCGACGGCGCACCGGACTCCGTGAACACCTCCAGCAGGAGCTCGCTGCCGTCCGGACGGTACGCCCAGCCGGTGAGCGCCGGTTGGCGGGAACCGTGCCCCGCACGCAGGGTGAGGAGCGTGCCGTCGCCGAGGGTCCGGCAGACGAGCGCGCGCCCCTGGCAGTGCGGTTCGACCACCGTCGACTCGATCACGCCGACGAAATACCTGGTGCCGGCGGCGTCCTCGAGGTCGATGCTCGTCATGGTGCCGAGGTCGTCGACGGTCCCCTTGACGACGCCCACGCCGACATCGCCGAGGTGGGCGAGCACGGCCGCCGCCAGCGTCCGTGCCTCGGCTCCCACCGCCGCGGACCGATCGGCGTCAGCGACCGCGTCCGGCCGCGACTCGACCCGCAGCGCGTCACCGCCGAACGACGGCGACCACCAGATGAGTCCGACGGCGAGCGCGCCGGCGAGCAGGGCGAGCGCGGCGCGCGAACGGGGCACGGAACGAGTCTGCTCCACCTTCGGGTCGTGTGCCTGAGAACGCGCCATGGCGCGTTGTGGGGCACACGACCCGTCACGCGCCGGACCGGCATGCGACCGGCGGCGCCGGGGTAACGGTCCGCCGTGCGAGCAGCAGTGGCGGCCACCGACTCCTGGCGGGACCCGGACGGCTTCCGGGCACCCGCAGGCGAGGTGCACGCCTGGACGCCCGGCACCAACCAGACGCTGTGCGGCATCCCGATCAAGAAGGCCGGCCTGCACCGCTTCTCGCACGTCGAGTGGGCCGACGCCCAGCCGGCGACCGGCCGCGACGCCGACCGGGTCACCCGGGTCTGCCACCGGTGCGCCGCGGCCACCGGCCGGCGCCGGGACGACAAGCCGTGGCGGCGCGTCGACCCGCGCCCGTGAGAGCCGAGACTCAGCCCGAGAACTGCGCCGACGCCGCGTTCGTGAAGACCTGCCAGCGCTCGACGTGCTGCCACCCGGAGGCGGCGTACAACGGCTCGCCGGCCGGGGTCGCACCGAGCAGCCCGGTGCGCACGCCCTGCTGGTGAAAGTGTTCCAGCACCGCGCCGAGCAGGGCGCGGCCGTACCCGCGTCGGCCGTACCGCTCCGGCGTCGCCATGCACCAGATCGAGACCGCGTCGTCGGTGAGCGTCGTGGTGACCGTCGAGACCGCGACGCCGTCGTCCTCGAGCACCCAGATGCCCATCGTCTCGCTCGTCCGGTCCAGCGGGTCGACGCAGACCCACACCACGTCCGGGGACATGTGGTAGGCGTCGGCCAGCAGGCTCGCGACGGCCTCCCGGTCCTCGGGTCCGGCCGGCCGGACCCTCGGGTCGGCCCGGAGCGGCGCCGACGCGAGCTCGATCGTCATCATCGGCATCTCGCCCACGTGCAACCACGGATCGGCCAGGTCGCCGACCCGCTCGGCCCCGGCGCCGGCCAGCAGCACCAGCGCCGGCGTCGCCATCGCGTCGATCTCCGCGAGCGTTCCGGCCAGCACGGCCGGGTCGGCGTCGTAGACCATCGCGAGGTTCACGTCGGGGCTCGGCAGCCCGCTCAGCAACAGCCAGCGGGACTCGTCGACCGCGTGCACCATCCCGCGATGGTCGGCCCACGGACCGATCCCCGTCCCCATCTGCAAGCGCCAGCGCGCGACTTCCCCCGTCATGGGCCAGTCCTACCACCGCGGCGGCCCACCGGGACGGCGAACGTCGGAAGTCCCGGCTCGGCGTCAGGCCTGTCCGGGGCCGGTGTAGTCGTCGTGGCGCGGCCGGATCAGGCCCTCCTGGGCGGCGGTGGCGACCAGGGTGCCGTCCCGGGTGTAGACCTTGCCGAACGCGAGGCCGCGGGCGCCCTGGGCGGACGGGGACCACTGGTCGTAGAGCCACCACTCGTCGGCGCGGAACGGCCGGTGGAACCAGATCGTGTGGTCCAGCGAGGCCATCTGGGTCTTCGCCGGGTTCCCGCCGTGCGCGGCCAGCGTCGACCCGAGCAGGCTGACGTCGCTGGCGTAGGTGAACGCCGCGAGGTGCACCGCCGGGTCGTCCGGGAGCCCCTCGCGCAGCCGGATCCACATCCGCGCCTGCGAGACGTGCCCGCCGTCCGGCTCGAGGCCGTGGCGGGTGTTGCCGAGCCAGCGGACGTCGAGCGCGCCCCACTCCTTGGCCAGCGCGTCGGCCTCGGCGTTGCCGCCCTGCTTCATGACGTCGACCAGGTCGAAGCCGTCCTCGGGCGCGCCGACCGGCGGCATCGCGTCCTGGTGCTCCCAGCCGTCCTCGGGCCGCTGGAAGTTCACGGTCTGGTAGTAGATCGGCCGGCCGTGCTGCCGGGCGACCACCCGCCGGGTGACGAACGAGCGCCCGTCGCGGGGCCGCTCGACGTCGTACACGATCGGGACGCTGTAGTCGCCGCCGAGCAGGAAGTAGGAGTGCAGCGAGTGCGCGACGTACCCGTCCGGCACGGTGCGGACGGCGGCGACCAGCGCCTGCGCCGCGACCTGGCCGCCGTACACCCGGGCCCGCTGGGTCTCCGGCTGCCGGCCGCGGAACAGGTCGGTGTCGAGCTCCTCCAGGTCGAGCAGGGCGACGAGCTCCTCGGTGGGGTTCACGCGCGCACCTTCCGCATCACGGCCTCCTGGGCGACCGAGGCGACGAGCGTCCCCTCACGCGCGAAGACCCGGGCGAGCACCAGGCCGCGCCCGTTCGAGGCGGCCGGCGAGTGCTGGTCGTAGAGCCACCAGTCGTCGGCGCGGAAGGGCCGGTGGAACCAGATCGTGTGGTCCAGCGACGCCACGAACACCTCGCCGGACGCGAAGCTCAGGCCGTGCGCCGACAGCGCAGCGCCGGTCAGCGTCATGTCCGAGAGGTAGGTGAACGCCGCGGTGTGCCAGAACGGGTCGTCCGGCAGCGGCGAGGACACCCGCATCCAGACCCGCTGCCGCGCCGGTCGCGCCGGGTCGTCCTCCAGGGCGTCGACCCGGCGGATCTCGGCGACGTCCCACTGGTCGGCGTGCTCCTCGCCACGGGCCCGCCGGCCCACCGGCCGCGCGTCGTCGGGCGACGGCACGTCGGGCATCGGCTCCTGGTGCTCGTACCCCGCCTCGGACTTGTGGAAGTTCAGCGTCTGCGCGTAGATCGGGCGGCCGTGCTGCTGCGCGATCACCCGGCGGGTCAGGAACGACCGGCCGTCGCGCAGGTTCTCCACGTCGTAGATCGTCGGCACCGACGGGTCGCCGGGCTGGAGGAAGTAGGAGTGCAGCGAGTGCACGGCGTACGCCGGCTCGACGGTCCGCGACCCGGCCACCAGCGCCTGCGCGGCCACCTGGCCCCCGAACACGACGGGCCGGGTGGTCGGCATCTGCGCGCCGCGGAACAGGTCGTCGTCGATCGTCTCCAGGTCGAGCAGGTCCAGCAGCTCGTCCGCGTCTCGCGGCATCAGTCCTCGTCCCCGTCGGACGACTCCGGTCCGTCGAGGCCGGCCAGGAAGCGCTCGAACTCCTTGCCGAGCTCCTCGCCCGTGGGGAGCCGCTGCTCCTCGGCGAGCAGCCCCGCGCCGCTCTCCTCGGCGCGCTCGAACGCGTCGTACTGGCGCTCCAGCGCCTCGACCACGTCGGCCACCTCCGCGTTGGCGGCCAGGTAGCGGGCGATCTCGGCCTCGCGGTCCTCGGCCTCGGCGCGCAGCCCGGACAGGTCGACGGTGAGCCGCCCGGCGATCTCGACCTGCTCGAGCAGCGCCGCCGACGCGCGGGGGTAGTCCATCTGCGCGAGGTAGTGCGGCACGTGCGCGACGAACCCCATCGCGTCGTGGCCCCACTCCCCCAGCCGGATCTCCAGCAGGGCCTGGGCGCTGCTCGGGATCCGCAGCTCGCCGCGCCACGGGCTCTCGCCGGTCAGCAGGCCCGGGTTGTTGGCGTGGTGGGTGATCGCGATCGGCCGGGTGTGCGGCACCGCCATCGGTACCGACCCCATCCCGACCACGCGGGTCACCCCGAACCGCTCGACGACCTCGCGGACCGCGACGCAGAAGGCCTCCCACCGGGTGTCGGGCTCCGGGCCCTGCAGCAGCAGGTACGGCGTGCCGCCGGCGTCGGCGAGCAGCCGCACGACCAGCCGCGGCGCGTCGTACGACGCGTAGTGGTCGCGCACGAAGGACATCGGCGGGCGGCGGGCGCGGTAGTCGTGCAGCTCGTCGACGTCGAACGTGGCGACGACCCGGCCGTCGGACAGGTCGACCAGGTGCTGCGCGGCCCGGCCCGCGGCGTTCCCCGCGTCGAGGAACCCGTCCAGGACCAGCACCATCGTCAGCTCGGAGGTGTCGTCGAGCTCGGGGACGTCGTCGACGATGTGGACCAGGCGGTCGGGCATGGGCGACAGCGTATCGGCGAGGGGGACGTCACACCGGCGGTGGGTGACCCGCTAGTTACCGAGGGGTAACCTGACCGGCATCCCCGAGCGAACCCCATCTACTTCCTGGAGGAGACCACCGTGTCCCGACAGCTGCGAGAGGTCGTCTTCGTCGACGGCGTGCGCACGCCGTTCGGCAAGGCCAAGGGCCAGTACGCCGAGACCCGTGCCGACGACCTCGTCATCAAGTGCATCCGCGAGCTGCTGCGGCGCAACCCGTCGCTGCCGCCGGAGCGCGTCGACGAGGTGGCCGTCGCGGCCACGACCCAGATCGGCGACCAGGGGCTGACCATCGGCCGCACCGCCGCGCTGCTGTCCGGGCTGCCGCAGAGCGTGCCCGGCTACGCCATCGACCGGATGTGCGCCGGCGCGATGACCGCCGTGACGACCACGGCGTCCGGCATCGCGTTCGGCGCGTACGACGTCGCGATCGCCGGCGGCGTCGAGCACATGGGCCGGCACCCGATGGGCGAGGGCGTCGACCCCAACCCGCGGATCATGTCCGAGCGGCTGGTCGACCCGGACGCGCTGGTGATGGGCAAGACGGCCGAGAACCTGCACGACCGCTACCCGACGATCACCAAGGAGCGCGTGGACGCCTACGCCGTGCGCTCGCAGCAGAAGACCGCCGCGGCGTACGACGCCGGCAAGATCCAGCCCGACCTGGTGCCGGTCGCGACCCGCTCGGCCGAGGAGGGCTGGGGCCTGGCCGTCAGCGACGAGCCGATGCGCCCCGAGACGACCCTGGAGTCGCTGGCGGCCCTGAAGACCCCGTTCCGCCCGCACGGCAAGGTCACGGCCGGCAACGCCGCGGGCATCAACGACGGCGCCACCGCCGCGCTGCTCGCCGACGAGGAGACCGCCCGCGAGCTCGGCCTGCCGGTCAAGATGCGGCTGGTGTCCTACGGCTTCGTCGGCGTCGAGCCCGAGGTGATGGGCGCCGGCCCGATCCCGGCGACCGAGAAGGCGCTGAAGAGCGCCGGCCTGACCATCGACGACATCGGCGCGTTCGAGGTCAACGAGGCGTTCGCGGTGCAGGTGCTCGCCTTCCTCGAGCACTACGGCATCGCCGACGACGACCCGCGCGTCAACCCGTACGGCGGCGCGATCGCGATGGGCCACCCGCTCGCGTCGTCCGGCGTGCGGCTGATGACCCAGCTCGCCAGGGCGTTCGAGGAGCGCCCGGAGGTGCGCTACGGCCTGACCACCATGTGCATCGGCATCGGCATGGGCGGCACGGTCGTCTGGGAGAACCCGAACTGGAACGGAGCAGCGTGATGACCGACCTTCTGACCCGCGCCCAGGAGATCTCCTCCGACGCCGAGCGCGTCACCCAGGCGCACCTGCGCAAGGTCCGCCTCCCCCGCGCCGGCGTGCTCGGCCTGATCACGCTCGACAACGGCGAGGACCACACCAAGCCGAACACGTTCGGCCCGCGGTCGCTGCTCGCCCTGAACGACGCGATCGACGCCGCGCTGGCCGACGACGAGGTCGTCGCGATCGGCGTCACCGGCAAGCCGTTCATCCTCGCGGCCGGCGCCGACCTGACCTCGGTCGCCGGCGGCGGACCGGACGCGGTCCGCGTGGTCGCCGAGCTCGGGCACCACGTGTTCCGCAAGCTCGGCCACGGCGGCAAGCCGTCGTTCGGCTTCGTCAACGGCCTCGCGCTCGGCGGCGGCCTCGAGGTCGCGCTGCACTGCACCTACCGCACGGTGATGGACAGCGCCCCCGCGCTCGGTCTGCCCGAGGTCATGCTCGGCCTGGTCCCCGGCTGGGGCGGCGCGTTCCTGGTGCCGAACCTGCTCGGCGCCGACAAGGCCGTCACGGTGATCCTCGAGAACCCGCTCAACAACGGCAAGACGCTGAACGGCGCCGCGGCGTACGAGCTCGGCCTCGCCGACGCGGTCTTCTCCGGCGCGGACTACCTGGAGCAGTCGCTGCTCTGGGCGGACGCCGTGCTCAGCGGCGAGCTCGTCGTCGACCGGCCGTCGGTCGACCGGGGCGAGGCCTGGGACGCCGCCGTCGAGCGGGCGCGCGCGCTGGTGCAGGCCAAGACCGGCGGTGCCAGCCCGGCCGCGCTGACGGCCGTCGAGCTCATCGACGCCGCACGCGACGGCGACCGCGACGCCGGGTTCGCCCGCGAGGACGACGCGCTCGAGGCGATGTCCAAGACGCCCGAGCTGATCGCGTCGCTGTACGCGTTCGACCTCGTGCAGAAGCGCGCCAAGCGCCCCGCCGGCGCCCCGGACCGGTCCCTGGCCCGGCCGGTCACCAAGGTCGGCATCGTCGGCGCCGGCCTGATGGCCTCGCAGCTCGCACTGCTGTTCGTCCGTCGCCTCGAGGTGCCGGTCGTGCTGACCGACCTCGACCAGGAGCGGGTCGACAAGGGCGTGGGCTACGTGCACGCCGAGATCGACAAGCTCCTCGCCAAGGGCCGGATCAACGCCGACAAGGCCAACCGGCACAAGGCGCTGGTCACCGGCGCCGTCGACAAGAGCGATGTGTTCGCGGACGCCGACTTCGTCATCGAGGCCGTGTTCGAGGAGATGTCGGTCAAGAAGTCGGTGTTCGCCGACGTCGAGAAGGTCGTCTCCCCCGAGTGCATCCTCGCGACCAACACCTCGTCGCTGTCGATCACCGAGATGGCCGCCGACCTCGAGCACCCCGAGCGGGTCGTCGGCTTCCACTTCTTCAACCCGGTCGCGGTGATGCCGCTGCTGGAGATCGTCAAGGGCGAGCGCACCGACGACGCCACGCTGGCGACCGCCTTCGCGACCGGCAAGGCGCTGAAGAAGACCACGATCCTGGTCAACGACAGCCCGTCGTTCATCGTGAACCGGCTGCTCGGCCGGTTCATGGGCGAGGTCGGGAAGATCGTCGACGAGGGCACCCCGGTGCCGGTCGTGGACGGCGCCTTCGCGGGCGTCGCGCCGATGCCCCCGTTCGTGCTGCTGTCCCTGGTCGGGCCGGCGATCGCGCTGCACAACAACGAGACGCTGCACGGCGCCTTCCCCGACCGCTTCTACGTCTCCCCCGCGCTGGAGCGCGTGGTGGCGGCCCGGAAGGCGTCGTACTACGGCCCGGACGGCGCGCTCGACCCGGAGGTCGAGGCGCTGCTGGAGAAGCCGGAGAACCCGGTCGTCCTCGAGCCCGCCGAGGTCCGCACCCGGGTGCTCACCGGGCTGGCCGACGAGGCCCGCCGGATGCTCGACGAGGGCGTCGTCGTCGCGGCCGAGGACCTCGACCTGGCGATGATCACCGGCGCCGGGTTCTCGTTCTGGAACGGCGGCCTGACGATGCTGCTCGAGCGCGAGGGGCTCGGCAGCTTCCACTAGGAGCCGGCCCGGCTCAGAGGCGAGCGGGCAGGGTGGCGCGGAACGTCGTACCGCGCCCCTGCTCGCTCTCGACCGTGACCGTCCCGTCGTGGGCGGCGACGATCGAGCCGACGATGCTCAGGCCCAGCCCGGTGCCGGTGATCTGGCGCTGGATCGCCTCGCCCCCGCGGAAGAACCGGCCGAAGACGTGGTCGAGCTCCTCGGCAGCGATCCCGATGCCGGTGTCCGCGACCTCGATCACGACCCGGTCGCCCTCCTGCCGGGCCGTCACCGTCGCGGCGTCCCCGCTCCGGCTGTACTTGATCGCGTTGGAGACCAGGTTGTCGACCACCTGGCGCAGCCGCTGCGCGTCGGCGCGCAGCGGCAGCCGCTCCGGCAGGTCCGCGGTGAGCGAGATCCCGGCCCGCTGCGCGGAGACGCGCGCGAACTCGACGGCCTCCCGCGCGATCGCCGCCGCGTCGGCCGGCCCCATGTGCAGCTCCAGGGTGCCGTCGGCCACCTGGCCGATGAGCAGGAGGTCGGCGAGCAGCGCCTGGAGCCGGAGGGCGTTGCGCTGGACCACGCGCAGCTGCGCCGCCGCCTCCGCCGGCAGGTCGTCGCTCTCGCAGAGCAGCTCGAGGTGGCCGAGCACCGACGTGAGCGGCGTCCGGAGCTCGTGCGACACGGAGGCGACGAACTCGTCCTTGACCTCGATCGCCCGGATCAGGTCGGTGATCTCCTGGTAGGCGAGCACCGCACCGAGCCGCTCGCCGTCCGGCCCGCGCACCTGGCGCGCCGAGGTCGAGAACGCCGAGCGCGTCGCCGGGTCGGCGCCCACCCAGTAGGTGTAGTCGTCGAACTCCTCGCCCTGGGTGGCGCGGTAGGACGGCATGTCCTCGCGCCGCATCTGCGTCCGGCCGTCGAGGAGGTAGACCTCCCCGAGCTGGCCGGCCGCGCCGTCGTGGCCGCGCGGGAACGGCAGGTGCATGGTCTCGGCGTGCCGCTTGTTCATCCGCTCGTACGTGCCCTCGGGCCCGATCAGCAGGAGCCCGACGTTCACGGTCTCGAAGATCGCCTCCATCTCGGCGTTGGCGGCCTCCAGGCGCTCCTCGTTGAGGCGCTGCTCGGTGACGTCGAGGATCTGGGAGATGAAGTGCAGCGGCTCGCCGTCCGCGTCCCGCACCAGCGCCACGGACAGATCGCCCCAGACCACGTGACCGTCGGCGTGCAGGTACCGCTTGCGCATCCGGTAGGAGTCGATCTCACCCGCGAGGGTCTGGTTGAAGAGCTCCATGTCGGCGTCGAGGTCGTCGGGGTGGGTGAGCTCCTGGAACCCGACCCGCGTCAGCTCGTCCGGGGTGTAGCCGATCATCTCGCTGAGCGCGTGGTTGACCATCAGCAGGTGTCCGTCGGGCGCCACGACCGCCATGCCGATGGGCGAGTGCTGCAGCATCAGCCGCCACAGGTCGGCGTTCTCCCCGGCCACTCCCACCTCCCACCTCCCTCGGCCCGAGCCAGCGGTGTGCACACCGTAGATGAAGGTTGGCACGATGGGGTGGTGCGCCGTGCCGTCTCGCTCCTCGTCTCCCTCCTCGTCGCCCTCCTCCTGGTCGCCGCCCCGTCCGCCGCGAGCGCGAGCGGAGACTGGGCGGTCGCGGCGCAGAAGCGCCTCAACGCGCTCGGCTGCCACGCCGGCCCGCCGGACGGGAAGGTCGGCCGCTGGACCCGCTCGGCCGTGATCCGCTTCCAGTCCCGCGAGGGGATGCGGCAGACCGGCCACCTGGACGCCCGCACCCGGAAGCGCCTGGACGCCGACGACGCCCCGCGCTGCGACCAGCGCCCGGTGCCGGGCCACTCGGGGAAGGGCCGCCGGATCGTGATCTCGCAGCAGCAGAACTGGGTCTGGCTGGTCGGCCCGAAGGGCGGCGTCGCCGCGCAGGGCCCGATGGTCGACAACCCCTCGGTGCTGCACCGCGGCTCCTACCGCGTGGGGTCGTACTGCGGCCGGACCGCGCGGATCAAGCTCAACCAGTCGACCAGCGGGAGCGTGTGGCTCGACAACTTCGTCCGGTTCGCACCGTGCGGCATCGGGTTCCACCGCATCCCGCGCGCCAAGTCCACCGGGAAGCAGATCCACGCCGACTGGATCCTCGGCACCGACATGGCCTCCTCGCACGGCTGCATCCGGCTCAGCGGCGAGCTGTCGAGGCGGGTCTGGGACTTCACCGCCCGGCGGACAGCCGTCCGCGTCGTCTGATCGGCCCCGCGCGCTGCCACCGCATGGGAGCATCGGCGCATGGCGTGGCAACCATCGGCAGCGGTCCTGGAGGACCTCATGGTCGCCGCCCTGGCCGCCGACGACACCGGGCACGTCGTCTACGCGAACGCCGCGGCCACCGCGCTCTTCGGCTCCTGCCCCGACGACCTGGTCGGGACGCAGCTGCGCGAGCGGCTCTTCGAGGACGCCAACCGGGGCGCGGTCGACGAGGTCACCGCGCGGGTGCTCGCCGGCGCCTCGTGGAGCGGGGAGCTGCCGGTGCTCTGCAGCGGAGAGCACGTCCGCGAGCTCGTGACGTCCTGGTCGCCGGCGTACGACGGAGCCGGCCGGGTCGCCGGCGTCCTGCTCCTCGCCGAGGACACCGAGCACGCCCGGATCCTGACCCGCCGGCTCCACCGGCTCTCCCACGTCAGCACGAACCTGCTGGCGGCGCGCACCGTCCAGGACGTGGCGCGGGTCGTCACCGACGAGATGACCGATGCGGCGGGTGCCACGGTCGGCTCGATCTCCCTGGTCGTCGACGACGAGTCGCTGGCCCTGGTCGCGATCAAGGGCGGCGCGACGGGGGCCGCGAGCCGGTGGGCGTCGTACCCCCGGTCGAGCCGCACCCCCGCCGCCGACTGCCTGCGCAACCGCCGAGCGCTGGTGCTGAACGGGCGCGCGGCGATCGCGGCGCGCTACCCCGACCTCGAACGGGCCGCCGAGGGCGAGCGCTCGATCGTCTGCCTGCCGCTGGTGGTGGGTGACCGCGAGCTCGGCGCGATCTCCATGTCCTTCCCGGGCCGCCGCCGGTTCAACGCGCCGGAGCTGGTCTTCCTCACGCTGCTCTCCGAGATGTGCGCGCACGCGATCGACCGGATCCAGGCGCAGGCGTCGGCGGACGACCGGGAGTCCAAGCTGGCCTTCCTCGCCGACGCGACCGTCCGCCTGTCGGGCGACCTCGACTACGAGGCCACGCTCAGTGCCGTCGCCGCGGCGGCCGTGCCGTGGTTCGCGGACTGGTGCGTGATCCTCATCGCCGACGACGGCCGGCTGCGGCCGATCGCCTTCGCGCACGCCGACACCGGGCACGCGGGCCTGGTGGAGCGGCTGCAGACCGACTACCCCCAGCCGCCCGACGCGTACGCCAGCCCGGCGCAGGTGCTGCACACGGGCCGCTCGGTGCTGGTGCCGGAGATCACCGACGAGATGCTCGAGGGCCGGGCGCGGGACGAGGAGCACCTCCGGCTGCTGCGCGCCGTGGCGCCGCGCAGCATGATGTCCTGCCCGCTGACCGCCGGCGACCGGGTGCTGGGCGTGATCACCTGGGTCGCGGGCGAGGACAGCCGGCGCTTCGACGCCGACGACCTCGCGTTCGGCGAGGACCTGGCGCGCCGGGCGGCGATCGCGATCGACAACGCCCAGCTGCACTCCGAGCTGCGCGACGTCGCGCTGCGGCTCCAGCACGCCGTGCTGCCCGAGCGGCTCCCGGCGCTGCCGGACTGGGAGACCGCGGTCGTCTACCAGCCGTCCGGGCGCACCGACGCCGGCGGCGACTTCTACGACGTCATCGCCCTCGGCGGCGGCCGCATCGCGGCGTTCGTCGGCGACGTGATGGGGCGCGGCGTCCAGGCCGCCTCGGTGATGGCGCAGATGCGCTCCGCGATCCGGACGCTGGTCGCCCTCGACCCGGCGCCCGCGGCGGTGATGACCGGCCTGGACGTCGTCTTCGACCGGCTCGACCTCGAGCACCTGGTCACGATCGCGTACGCCGTCGCCGATCCCGCCGCCGGCACGATGCAGCTGATCAGCGCCGGCCATCCCCCGCCGCTGCTGGTGCGCACGGACGGCACCGTCGAGGTGGTCGAGCACACCCAGACCATGCTGCTGGGGGCCGGCGGTGGCGCCCGGAACGTCGTCACGGTGCCGTTCGCCGCCGGCGACACCGCGCTGCTGTTCACCGACGGGCTCGTCGAGCGCCGCGGCGAGGACACCGAGGAGGGCATGGAGCGCCTGGTCCGCGCGGCCCGGCGCCTGGACCGCGCCGACCTCGACGCCTGGCTGGTCGCGGTCGTCGACGGCGTGCGGGACCCCACCCGCGACGACGACGTCGCCGCGCTCGCCGTACGGCGCCCGGCTCCACCGGTCCCGGCTAGGTGATCTCCGGCAGCTCCTGGGCCGACCCGAGGAGCACGCGGAACGGGTCGCCGTGCTCGGCCAGCCGGTCCAGCACGGTGCGGATCGTCCAGCGGTCCGGCCGCAGGTCCGGGTCGTCGAGCTCGTCCCACTCGATCGGCACCGACACCGGCGCCCCGGCCGAGGGTCGCGGCGAGTACGGCGCCACCAGCGTCTTGTTGATCGCGTTCTGGGTGTAGTCGAGGCGGGCCAGGCCCTTGCGCTGCTTGACCTCCCACTTCCAGCTCACCAGCTCGGGCACGACCTTGCCGACGGTGCGCGACAGCTTCTCCACCCACGCCCGGGTGTCGTCGAAGATGTAGCCGGGCACCACCGGGATCCAGATCTGGATGCCGCGCCGCCCGGTCACCTTCGGCCGGCCGGTGACCCCGAGGTGCTCCAGGGCCGTGCGGTGCAGCCGGGCCAGCGTCAGCAGGTCGTCCCAGCCGGTCCGCTCCCCCGGGTCGAGGTCGGCGAGCGCGTACGTCGGCTCGTGGGGCGACTCCGCGCGCGAGGTCCACGGGTGCCACTCGAGGGCCCCGAAGTTGGCGACCCAGACGAGCGCGGCGGGCTCGTCGGGCACGACGTACGCCGTGGTCTCGCCCTCGTCGGCGTCCGGGTTCTCCCAGCAGCGCAGCCACTCGGGGGCGTGCGCCGGCCGCTGCTTGTGCCAGAAGCCCTGGGCGTCGGCGCCGTTCGGGTAGCGGTGCATGTTCAGCGGCCGGCCCTCGAGGTAGGGCAGCGCGTACGGCGCGATCCGCGCCGTGTACGCCAGCAGCTCCCGCTTGGTCACGGGCGGGCCCTGCCCGTCGGGAGGGGCCGGGAACAGCACCTTGTCCAGGTTGGTGACCTTGAGCGTCCGGCCGAACACCTCCCATGTGCCCTCCTTGCCGAGCGCACCGAGCTCGTCGATCGCCTCGTCGGGCAGCGGCTCGGGCAGCAGCGACACGCTCGCCCGGTCCGCCGGGGCGTCCGAGCGCCACAGCCGGTCCGGGTCGGCCAGCACCTCGTCGTTGGTCCGCCCGCTCAGCACCGAGCGCGGGTGCTCCTCCGGGTCCCACCCGTCGACGGCGTGCTCGTCGTGCTTGTGCAGCAGCATCCACTCCTCGCCCTCGCCCCGGCGCACCAGCACCAGCCGGCCGCGCAGCTTCTGCCCGTGCACCTCGGCGTGCAGCTCGCCGTCGCGTACGGCGGCGCCCGGGTCGTCGGTGTGCACCGGCTCCCAGGTCCCCGTGTCCCACACGATCACGTCGCCCCCGCCGTACTCCCCCGACGGGATCACGCCCTCGAAGTGCAGGTACTCGACCGGGTGGTCCTCGACGTGCATCGCCAGCCGCCGCACCGACGGGTCCAGCGTCGGCCCCTTGGGCACCGCCCAGCTGACCAGCACCCCGTCCATCTCGAACCGCAGGTCGTAGTGCAGCCGGCTGGCCCGGTGCCGCTGCACGACGAACCGCCGCTCGCCGTCGCCGCCGGCCACCGCCCCCGCGGGCTCCGGCGTGCGCGCGAAGTCGCGCTTCCGTCGGTAGACGTCCAGCGCATCGGCCATGCCTCCACGGTGCCCGAGCGGTGGCCGGCGGTAACCGCGCCCCCTCGGCATCGTTGTCCCAGTGTTCTGTGGCACCGCTGAGCGCGTTGGCGACGCCGCCCGTCGCACGAAGGAACTCGCATGCCTTCTCTCCAACGCCGGATCATCGCCGGGGGCGCTGCCCTCGTGGCCGCCTGTGCGGTCCGGGGCGAGGCCGAGCACGACGACGCCGAGGCCACGTGGTCCGGGCACGGCTACGCCGGCACCTGGGCGATCAAGAGCTCGGAGACGTGCGAGGGCACCACGCTCCTGCAGGTGGCCGCGACGAAGCAGTGACCCCGGGCAGCCCGCGGTGGTGCGGTCAGCCGGTCGAGGAGCGCTGCTGCAGGGCCAGGACGGTCAGCTCGACACGCGAGTGGATGTCGAGCTTGAGGTAGATGTGCTTGAGATGGGCGTCGATGGTGTGTCGGGAGAGGTAGAGCTCGTCGGCGATGCTGCGGTTGCTCATCCCCTCGGCCACCAGGGTGACGACGCGGAGCTCGCCGTCGGTGAGTGACGCCCACCCTTGGTGCGCGCCCCCCTCAGCGGGCGCACTCGCCCTGACCATCGGATACCGGTCCGTTGCCGCGAGGCCGGCGGCGGGGTACTCCGTCGGGGGCAGGTAGTGGGGGTTCTCGATCACCGTGCGGTCCACCAGGACCTTCGGGTGGGTGTACAGGACCTCGACCAGCATGTCGGCGCCGAACTTCTGCAGGTCGTAGAGGCAGACGAGGATCGCCGGCATCTCCTCGACGACGTGGTTGATGGCCGACTCGTAGCGGAACAGGTCGTCCCAGCCGGGCGGCCCGGTCAGCACCCACGACATCTCCCCGGCGGCCCGCAGCAGGTCGAAGCCGTCGTCCGTCGCCGCGTCCGCGCTCTCGGCCAGGAACCTCATCATGTCGTCGACCCGGAACTCCCCCGAGGGCAGGTAGGCGTCCGATGCTCGTTCGACGTCGAGCTGCGCCGACCGGCGCGAGTACTCCGGGCCGGCCTGCCCCACGGCGAGGTCGCGGACCAGCCCCGGCTCGACGTCGTCGATGAGGCACAGGCACTTGTCGCCCTGCCGCAGCCCTTCCTGGAGGAAGGCGTACAGCAGCCGGTCTCGCTCCTCCGGGCCGGAGTAGAGGGCGCAGTAGTGCGTTCCCGGCCTGACGTCGCCGACCCCGGGGATGCCCAGGCTCAGACCCTTCATGGCAGCCACCGGTCGCCGTGGGGGTCGACCGGCTCAGCCACTGTTCTCATGCTTCTCCCTCTGACGGATACGGAGTGCCGCCCGGTCGAGGGGCGTTGGGCCCATGCAAGAGCAACGCACCCGCGAGCACCATCGGCAGAAATGCCGATGTGCCGCGCCCCGGCGCGCCGAGACCGGTGCGCGCCGGGCGTCGCGCCCGGATTACCGGTAGCGTTCGGCGCGGTCTCTAGCCACGGGGATCGACGACGGCGAGCCCGGCTCGCGCTGCCAGCTCCCGGAGGGAGCCCCATGCGGGTCGATCCGCCACCGGTGGCAGAGATTCTCGAGGTGGCGGCCTCCACCATGCCGCTACCGGAGCGAGCGAGAGCACTCGTGGCCAGCGTCGGTCGGTGGCTGCCGGCCGACGCCATCTGGCTCACGCTGTCCGACCCCGGCTCCACCGTCTCCGCCACGGTAGGGAGCACAGGTCTGGACCAGTCGATCCTCGACTACCTCGACCGTCCGTCGGTCGCGCGGGAGATCCAGCTGGCCGAGCTCAACCAGAACCGGCCCCCGGTCACCGTGACCGAGCTCCCCGTGCCGGTCGACGAGCTGCCGACCTGGGCGGACTGCCTGCTCCCGGCCGGCTTTCGGGAAGGTCTGGGCGTCCCCCTCTGCGAGCCCGGAGGACCGTACCTGGGGATGCTCAGCTTCTTCTTCGCCACCGGCGAGGCGCCGTCCTCCGCGGTGCGCGACCACCTCGGCGAGATCGCGCCACTGATCGCCCTGGGTCTCTCGCCCCTGCGCTCGCTGCGCGCCGTCGCGCGCCTCGTGGCAGGTGCCGTCTCAGGCGTCGTGCTGCTCCGCAACGGCACCAGCCACGCCCTCCCGGGACTAGACGAGCATCCGCTCCTGGGGCCCGGATCTCCCGTGGTCGACCTCGCCCGGCAGTCGCTGGTGGCCGGCCAGGTCTTCCGCTCGTTCCTCTGGCCCGAGGACGGGGACCCCGGCACCACCGGTCACGCTCGGATCACGGTCCTGGCAGCAACGGACGCGCCCGACTTCGTCCTCGGCACTCTCGTCGTGACGCCGGGGGCTGACTGCCAGGGGCTGTCGCCGCGCGAGCTCGAAGTGCTCGGACTTCTCGTGGACGGCTGCTCGAACCAGCAGATCTCGCGGCAGCTGGGCGTCGCCCTCCGGACCGTGGCCGCTCACGTGGAGCACATCCTGCACAAGCTGGAGGTACCGACGCGGACCCTCGCCGCCGTCCGGGCCGAGCGCGAGGGTTGGCACGTGCCTCCGACCTCGAGGTCGCGGTATCCCTGATCTCGAGCGGTCCGCTTACGTTCGTCGGTGGTAGCGGGCGTGGTGTCGGGGGCAGAGGAGTCGGGCGTGGTCGACGTCGGTGGGTCCGCCGTGGGCCCATTCGAGGTCGTGGTGGGTGTGGCACATGGCCGGTGGCCAGTCGCAGCCGGGTTCGGTGCAGCGCTGGTCGCGGAGGGCGATCGCGATCCGCTGTGCCCGGGTGTGGAAGCGGCGTTTGCGGCCGAGGTCGAGGACCTGGGACTTCCCGCCGAGGACGACGGGGAGCAGGCCGGCCTCGCAGGCCAGTCGGCGGGCCAGGGCCGGAGAGATCTTGCCGCCGGTGTCGAGCAGGCAGGCCTGCTGCAGGCGTTCTTCGAGGACCGCCAGCGGGATCGTGACCACGACCGTGGCACCCACGCCACCGGTGCTGGGCAGGTCCTTGTCGCCGATGCGTTCGATGAGCTCGCACAGGGCCCGGCCCAGGGCCTGGGGTCCGGGCCGGCGCGCAGCCCCGGCGCCCTCGGTCGCGGTGCGGTGCTTGGGGTTGGTGAAGGCCAGCAGCATCTTGGTCAGCGCGGCGCCGTGGAAGGACGGGATCGTGAACGTGCCGTGGCACTTGCCGTGCCCGTCGTCGCGGATCTTGAACTTCGCGGCGACCAGGGCGTCGGCCTCCTCGCGGGCGAGCTGCTCGGCCTCGTAGGCGTCGACCAGGTCCGGGGCAACCACCTCCAGCAGCCGCGTGCCCAACAGCCGCAGCACCCTCGCGTCATGATCGCGGGCTTCGGCGACCAGGTGCCGTTCGGCCTTGTCCACCAGGCCGGGGTCCAGGTCGGCGGGCAGCTGGTCGAGGGCGTCGACGATCACCTGGGCCTGCTCCACCACCAGGTCACCGGCGGCCAGCGCTGCGCGCACCTGTGACCGGGTGACCAGGGCCCGGCCGAGCCGGGTGGTGCGGAGCACGGCCGGGCGGAGCTGCCTGGTCTGGTGTGCCCAGGTGTCGAGGGTCTGGTCGTCGGCGTGCTCGGCGACCCGGGCTTCGAGCTCGGCGGCCCGGGCTTTGAGGCGGGTGATCTCGACCAGGGTGGTGCGGGTCTCCTCGGGGGTCATGGACCACACCGAGGCGTCGGTGACGGTGTCGAGTTCCGCGTGGGCGTGGGCGACCGCCACCGAGATCCGGTGTCGGGGGGTCGCCATCGCTGTCATACCTCTACCCAAGCATCGACCACCGACAGTGATGGGGCTCAGAACCCTTGTTTCACTGGGTTCTGGGCATTTGGTAGGTAAAGTTTCGGGGCCACTTTCCGTCCACAGGCGACCGCGCGCGGCCGTGGTCCGGGGTCTCGACAGGCTCGACCAACGGTGACCGACCCCGGGCGACCTCAGACCAGCTCGCCGGGCAGCACGCTGAAGACCAGCGTGTCCCGGCGGCCGTCCTTCCAGGCGTACTGGGAGCGCAGCAGCCCCTCGCGCACGAAGCCACAGCGTTCGGCGACCCGCTGCGACGCCTCGTTGCGCGGGTCGCAGGTGAGCTGCAGGCGGGCCAGGCCGAGCTCGGCCATCGCCCAGCCGCCGAGCAGCCGGAGCGCCCGGGTGGCGTAGCCGTGCCCGCGCGCCGCGCGGGTCAGCCAGTACCCGATCGACGCCGTGGCGTGGTCACGGTCGAGGTTGTAGAGGCACATCGAGCCCAGGACGGCGTCGTCCGGGTCGGTGATCGCGAGGTTGAGCTCGTGGCCGGCGAGCCGGTCGCGCTCGTGCCGGTCGAACGCGCTCGCGATCTTCTCGGGCGTCGGCGGCTCGGACCACGGCCAGGAGGTCTCGACGATCACCGGGTCGGTGAACGCCTCGTACCGGACGCCGTCCTCCTCGCGCCGCCAGGGCCGGAGCATGATCACCCCGTCACTGAGCGGCGGCTCCGGGAACGCGAGCGGGCTCACCGTCTGCTCGCTCATCGGTTCTCCTTCCCGAGACCCTCGTCATCGGCACCACGCTCGCACACGCGAGCTCCTCGGCGCTTCCGCTGATGGACCGTAGCCCAACACCGGCCGTGACCTCGGGTCTGTCCCGGATCCGTCGTCGCAGATGTCGACGAACAGTGTGCTCGGGCCTGACGCGCTACACCGTGGTGCGGGCCGCCTCCGCACGGGCGGCGGCCCCCACCCGGCTGTGCGACCGGCCGTAGACGAAGTACACGAGGAACCCGAGCACCATCCAGACCAAGAAGCGCAGCCAGGTCTCGAGCGAGAGGTTCACCATCAGGTAGAGGCAGATCAGCGCGGACAGGATCGGCAGGACGGGGCTCAGCGGAACCCGGAACGGCCGGTCCAGGTCCGCGCGGGTCCGGCGCAGGACCGGGATCGCGATCGACACCAGCGCGAACGCCGTGAGCGTGCCGATGTTGACCATCTCCTCAAGCTTGCCGATCGGCGTGTACGCCGCCACCACGGCGACCAGCGCGCCGATGGTGACCGTGATCCGCACCGGCGTGCCGGTGCGGGGGTTGGTCCGGCCGAAGCCGGGCGGGAGCAGTCCGTCGCGGCTCATCGCGAACAGCACCCGGATGGCGCCGATCAGCAGCGTCATCACCACGGTGGTCAGGCCCGCCACGGCGCCGGCCGCGATCAGCGTGGCGAAGCCGCTCTGGCCGACGTCGCGGAACGCGGTCGCGAGCGCCGCGTCCGGGTCGATCTGGTCGTAGGGCACCATGCCGGTGATCACCAGCGCGACCGCCATGTAGAGAACCGTGCAGATCGCCAGGGACGCCAGGATCCCCTTGGGCAGGTCGCGCTGCGGGTTCTCGGCCTCCTCGGCGGTCGTGGCGACCACGTCGAAGCCGATGTAGGCGAAGAACACGACCGACGCGGCCGAGATGACGCCGAGGATGCCGAACGTCTGCGGCTGCAGGCCGAACGCCCACTGGATCAGCGGCTGGGCCAGCCCGCTGGAGTCGACGGGGTCGGCGGCCGGGGGGATGAACGGGTCGTAGTTCGCGCCGGACACGTAGAACAGGCCCGCGACGATCACGAACAGCACGATGAACAGCTTCACCGCGACGAGCACCAGATTGACCCGCAGCGACTCCTTGATGCCGAGCGCGACGAGCGTGGTGAGCCCGACGACGAGCAGCAGGGCCGGCACGTTGACGTGGTCCCACTCGAAGCTGGTCGACGAGCTCGGGCCGATCCCCGCGGGCCAGGTGATGCCGATCTCGTCGAGGAAGGTCACGAAGTACTGGCTCCAGCCCTGCGCGACCACGGCCGCGCCCAGCATCAGCTCGAGGATCAGGTCCCAGCCGATGATCCACGCGATGAGCTCGCCGAGCGTCGCGTAGGAGAACGTGTACGCCGAGCCCGCGACCGGCACCGTCGACGCGAACTCGGCGTAGCAGAGCGCCGCCAGCGCGCAGCAGATCGCGGCCAGCACGAACGAGAACACCACGCCCGGGCCGGCGTACTCGGCGGCCACCTTCCCGGTGAGGGTGAAGATGCCGGCGCCGATCACGACGCCGATGCCGAAGACCGTCAGGTCGATCGCGGTGAGCCGGCGCTTGAGCTGGTACTCCGGCTCGTCGGTGTCCGCCAGGCTCTGCTCGATCGTCTTCGTCCGGAACACGCTCATGCCCCCCACCCTCTCCCCCGGGTACGGGGGTGAAACCCAGGGGGCGCCTCAGCCCGCGGGCTCGTAGAGCTGGAGGATGAGCTGGTCCGCGTGCTCGGCGAGCTGGCGGGTGCTGGTGCCGAACTGGTCGCGCAGCACGGTGTCCGGGTCGGCGCCCGGCTGGTCCATCGCGTCGAGCATCAGCCAGGGGGCGTCCTCGCCGTACGCGTCCGCGACGTATTCGACCGCCCACCAGGCCAGCCCGTAGTGCGCCTCGGAGTCCTGGTCGTTGAACGAGGCGTCGTCGGGCAGGTCCGCGGCGCCGTCCTCGGCGGCGGCGACCGCCGCCTCCGGGATGCGGCGGTCCTGGGGCGGCAGCGGGCGGACCGAGACGTACTCGGCCAGGCCCTCGGACAGCCAGACCGGGACGTCGTCGTCGCGGGTGCCGACGGCGACGTGGGTCAGCTCGTGCCGCACCAGCCGGTCGAGCTCCCGCCCCGGGTGGTCGAGCATCCGCGGGTTGAGCGCGAACCGCGTGCTCCCGCCCACCGGGAACGCCACGGCGTCGAGCGCCTCCGGGTCGTCCCCCGGCACGTCGCGCAGGCCGTCGAGGAAGGCCGGGTCGGACAGCGCGTAGAGGACCACCGAGCGGCTCCAGTCGTACGGCACCTGCGCGGAGACCGTGACGATCGCGCTCTCGACCGACGCGAGGAGCGCGGGCGCGTCGTCCAGGCTGCCCGCGTCGAAGACGCCCAGCACGCCGTTGCCCTGCTCGACCCGGACCGGGCCGAGGTCCCACGGCTGGGGCTCGGCGGGCGTCACCGCGGTGACCAGGAAGCGCCCCGGGTGCCGCGCCGCCGGGCGGAGCCCGAACTCCACGGGGCTGGTGACCGGCGCGTCGTCGTACCCGTCGAGCTGGAGCACCTCGTCGGCGGTGACCGTGTAGGAGTCGCCGTCGCGGACCAGGCTGCCGGGGTCGAGCCGGTAGCGGAGCGTGGCGACGGGGAGCTGGGTGACGTTGTCGAACCAGGTGCGCTCGTGCGCGCGGAAGTCCCGGCCGCCGGCCACCAGCCGGCCGAACGCCGCGGCGTCGGCCCGGCGTACGACGCGGGCGCGGGAGTCGAGCGCGCGGGTGATCGCCTTGACGACGTCGTGCGGCGGCGGCCCCGCGTCGTGCGGCGGGTCGTCGGCGCAGCCGACGAGGCTCGCGGCCAGCAGGGCCGCGAGTGCCAGGAGGCTACGTGGTCTGCTCGACATCGATGGGAGAACGACCGTCCGCGAGCGAGGTCATGTCCTCCACGATGCCGAGCGCGAGGGCCTGCGGGGTCAGGCCGATCCGCTCGAGGATCGCGCCGCGCTTGGCGTGGCCGAGGAACTCCTGCGGGATCCCGTGCAGGCGGAACGGGGTGTGCACACCGGCGGCGTTGAGGGTCTGGAGCAGCACCGCGCCGCAGCCGCCGGTCTCGCCGTTGTCCTCGATGCTGACCACGAGCCGGTGCTCGCGGGCCATCTCGATCAGGGCGGGGTCGACCGGCTTCACCCAGCGCGGGTCGACCACGGTGACGCCGATGCCCTGGGCGACCAGCCGTTCACCGACGCCGACACCGACCTCGGCCATCGACCCGACGGCGACGACCAGCACGTCCTTGGTGCCGTTGCGCACCAGCACGTCGCAGCCGCCGGCCTTGCCGACCGCCTCGATGTCGTCCGGCGGCGGCCCCTTCGGGAACCGCACGACCGTCGGGGCGTCGTCGACCTCGACGGCCTCGTTCACCAGCTCGCGCAGGCGGGTGGCGTCGCGCGGCGCGGCCAGGCGCAGGCCGGGCACGACCTGCAGGATCGACATGTCCCACATGCCGTTGTGGCTCGCGCCGTCGTCGCCGGTGACCCCGGAGCGGTCGAGGACGAACGTGACGCCCAGCCGGTGCAGGGCGACGTCCATGAGCACCTGGTCGAACGCCCGGTTGAGGAACGTCGCGTAGACCGCGAACACCGGGTGCAGCCCGCCCAGCGCGAGGCCCGCGGCCGAGGTGGCGGCGTGCTGCTCGGCGATGCCGACGTCGAAGGTGCGCTCGGGGAACCGGGCCTGGAACTTGTCCAGCCCGACCGGGTGCATCATCGCGGCGGTGATCGCGACCACGTCGGGCCGGCGCTGGCCGATCTCGACCATGGTGTCGGAGAAGTGGTCGGTCCAGATGCGGCCCTTGGGCTTCTCGGCGCCGGTCTGCACGTCGAACGGGCCGGGCCCGTGGAACTGGTCAGCCTCGTGCCGCTCGGCCGGGTCGTAGCCGTAGCCCTTGCGGGTGATCGCGTGCACGATCACCGGCCCGTCGAACCGCTTCGCCTGGGCGAGCATCTGCTCGACGGCGGCGCGGTCGTGGCCGTCGACCGGACCGACGTACTTCAGCCCGAGGTCCTCGAAGAGGCCCTGCGGGGCGAGCGCGTCCTTGACGCCCTTCTTCATCGCGTGGAGGGCGTCGTACGCCGCGGGTCCGACGCCCGGCACGGCGTTCAGCCGGCGCTTGACCATGTCGAGGACGTGCTCGTAGCGCGGGTTCGTGCGCAGCCGGGTCAGCGCGGTGGCGAGACCGCCGATCGTGGGCGTGTACGAGCGGCCGTTGTCGTTGACGACGATGACCAGCTTGCTGCGCTCGGCCACCGCGATGTTGTTGAGCGCCTCCCAGGCCATGCCGCCGGTGAGCGCGCCGTCGCCGATGACCGCGACCACGTGCCGGTCCTCGCCGCGGATCGTGTACGCCTTGGCCAGGCCGTCGGCGTAGCTGAGCGCAGTGGAGGCGTGGGAGTTCTCGACGATGTCGTGCTCGGACTCCGCCTGGCTCGGGTAACCGCTGACGCCGCCCTCCTGGCGCAGCTTCTCGAAGCCCGCCTTGCGGCCGGTCAGCAGCTTGTGGACGTACGCCTGGTGGCCGGTGTCGAACACGATCCGGTCGTGCGGCGAGTCGAAGACCCGGTGGATGGCCATGGTCAGCTCGACCACGCCGAGGTTGGGCCCGATGTGCCCTCCGGTGCGCGCGCAGGTGGTGATCAGGAAGTCCCGGATCTCGGTCGCGAGCCCGTCCAGCTGCGCGTCATCGAGGTCGCGCAGGTCGCGTGGCGACGTGATCGAGTCGAGGAGGCCCATAGCCGTCGAGTCTACGGGTGGGTGGTCCGGACGCCGAGTCGGCGCGGCGCTCTCGACCGTCAGCTCCTCGCGGTCCGCGGGGGTTGCGACCGACATGGCGGCGAACGGGGACGGTGGGCAGGTGGTTGCGGTCGCTTTCCGCCTCGCGGCCGCGCAATCTTCGCCCTCCACGCCCGTCGATGTGGTCGAGAACGGCGTCAGCTGCCCACCGGAGTTGAACTATTCACTCAGTGTATTCATTGTGTGTATAGTGACCGCGTGAGCATCTCTCATGTCCTCCTCGGCGTCCTCGCGGCCGGGCCAGCACATGGATACGACCTCAAGCGCGAGCACGACGCCCGGTTCCCGGGCGCCAAGGAGCTGGCCTACGGCCAGGTCTATGCAGCTCTCCAGCGGCTCGAGCGCGACGGCCTGGCCGAAGTCGCCGAGACCGTCCAGGAGAGTGGCCCCGAGCGCACGGTCTACGCCCTGACCCCCGCGGGACAGGCCGAGCTCGAGCGCTGGCTCTCCGAGGCCGAGAGCGCCGGCCCCTATGCGGCCGACGACCTGGTCCGGAAGGCGGTGACCGCTCTCCGCCTCGGAGCCGACGCACGCGGCTACCTGGAGCGCCAGCGCGAGGTGCACCTGGCCCGCATGCGCGAGCTGCTCGCGATCCAGGACGCGACGACCGACCCCGCCGGGCGCTCGGCCATCGACCACGCCGTCTTCCACCTCGACGCCGACCTGCGCTGGCTCGAGGCCGCCGCAGCCCGCATCGCGCAGACCACCACGACCCGCAAGGGGGACCCGTCATGAGTGACCTGCTGATGGAGGCCCACGGCCTCCGCAAGGCCTACGGACGCACCGAGGCGCTGCGCGGCGTCAGCTTCGGCCTCGCTGCCGGGGAGCGCGTGGCGATCACCGGGCCGTCGGGGAGCGGCAAGTCCACGCTGCTGCTCTCCCTCGCCGGCATCCTGCGCCCGGAGGCGGGTGAGATCCGATACGCCGGCAGCCGCCTCGACGACCTGTCCGAGACGGCACGGACGCGGCTGCGGCGTCGTGAGTTCGGCGTCGTGCTCCAGTTCGGACAGCTCGTGCCCGAGCTGACCGCGCTCCAGAACGTCGCCCTCCCCCTCATGCTCGAGCGTCACGACCGCACGTCGGCCGACCGTCTCGCGCGTGGCTGGCTGGAGCGCCTCGGTGCCTCCGACGTCGCGGCGGCCCTGCCGGGCGAGCTCTCCGGAGGCGAAGCGCAGCGCGTCGCCCTCGCCCGCGCGCTCGTGACCTCCCCTCGCATCGTCTTCGCCGACGAGCCGACCGGCGCACTCGACACGGTCTCCGGGGAAGCGCTCCTCGTCGCCCTCCACGACGCCGCCAAGGAGGCCGAAGCCGCAGTCGTCGTCGTCACCCACGACAACCGGGTCGCCGCCCGGGCGGACCGCGAGATCCGGCTGGTCGACGGGATGATCGCGTGATCCGGCTCGCGTGGCACCTGACCGTCGTCGGGGGTCGTGGTCGCGCCGTCCTGCTGGCGGCATGCACCGCGGTCGTCGGCGGGCTGCTGCTGGTCGGGCAGGCGATGCTCCTGCTCCCCGAGTATCCCCAGGAGGCCCTGTACAGCGTCGTGGCCGACGCCGGGACCCGCAGTGGCTTCGCCTTCGCCGTGTTCCTGCTGGCGCTCCCCGCGCTGCTGCTCCTCTTCCAGGCCGTGCGCCTGGGCACGTCCGCCCGGGAACGTCGTCTCGCCGCGCTCCGCCTCGCCGGCGCGACGCCGGGCGACGTACGCCGGCTGGGTGCCCTCGAGGTGGGTCTGCCCACCTTCGCGGGCGCGGTGGCGGGCTACGGCGTCTACCGGCTGATGCGTGGAGTCTTCGGCGGAGCCCCGGTGGATGCCGGCTGCTGTGAGCCGGGCGTCACGAGGCACGGCTCGCTGGCGGGGTTCGTCCCGACGAGCGTCGCGCCCGCGTGGTGGCAGGTCCTGCTGACGGTGCTGGTGGTGACCGTTCTGGGGGTCATCGTGGGCACGGCCGCCAACCGCGGTGTCGTCGTCTCGCCACTGGGCATCGCCCGGCGCACGAGCTCCAACCCGCCCCGACCCTGGGGCCTGCTCCTCGTCGTGGCGGGCATCGGGTTCGGCGTGAGCGCGCTCGTCCTCTTCGGGACCTCCGAGCTCGTCGACCTGCTCGCCCCCTTGGCGTCGATCGCGCTGCTCGTCGTCGGGCTGATCAGCCTGGCCCCGTGGACGGCGTACGTCGTCGGACGCACGGCCCGCCGCGCACGGACGGCCCCCGTGCTGTTGGCCGCGCGGCGGCTCGCCGGCGACCCCCGGCCCGCCGGCCGGGCGGCTGCCGCCGTCGGCGCCATCGGGCTCGTGGCAGGCGGTGCCGCAGCCATGGCCGCGGACATCCTGGAGACCCAGGAGCCGGGCGACCGGGCGTACTACCTGGTCGCCATCGGACTCGTCGGGGTCGGGCTCCTGCTCGCGCTGCTCGCGGTGATCGGCTCACTCGCCATCCACTCCGTCGAGTCCCTCCTCGACCGCAAGCGCTCCGTCGCCTCGCTCGCGGCGCTCGGTGGCACCACCGGCCTCCTCGCGCAGAGCCAGCGCGCCGAGGTCGGCCTCGTGGCGATGCCCATGGCCCTCGGCGGCACGCTGCTCGGATCCCTCCTGATCGGGATCCCGCTCGCCGGGCTCGGGCTCCCGTGGGCCGTCGCCACCGCTCTGGCGCTCGGCGCGGTGGCCGGACTGGTGTGGTCCGCGGTCCGGCTCGCCGTCCTGATCACCGGGCCCTGGATCCGCAAGGCGGCGGACCCCGCGAACCTGCGCACGGCGTGACACGAGGCCTCGTTAGCCCGCGCCCTCGCGCGGGTACGTCAGGGCGTGGTCGAGATCGGTCCGGTGCTGGTCGACCACCGCGAGCGGGGTAGCGCCATCCCGGAGGCGCTGGCCGCTGCCGGCCTCGACGTGCAGATGACGGACCTGCCGGTGGGCGACTACGTCCTCGGGCCCGGGCTGGCGGTCGAGCGCAAGGGTCCCGCCGACCTGGGGGCGTCGATCCGCGACGGGCGCATCTTCGACCAGGCGGTGCGCCTGCAGTCGGCCTTCCCCCAGGCGGTCCTCCTCATCGAGGGCGAGCCGCGCTGGATCGCCGAGGACGCGTGGCGCGGTGCGGTGTGCCGGTTGGTCGAGGACGGGTTCACCGTGCTGCACAGCCTCGACGCCGAGGACAGCGCGGCCTGGATCCTCCGGCTCGCCAAGCGGGCCCGGCGCGCTGCGCCGACCACCCGCACTGAGGGTCCGCGGCGGGCTCCTCGGCACCCGTCGGCCCAGGCCGAGGTGATGCTGTCGGTCGTGCCGGGCATCAGCCCGGCGATGGCCCGCAGCCTGCTCGCGGCCTACGGCAGCGTGGCGGCGGTGGCCGCGGCCGCTCCCGACGGGCTGCGGAGCCATCCCGGCATCGGGCGGGTGCGAGCGGCTCGGATCGCCGACGCCCTGCGCGGCGAGTACGTCGCACCTGTCGACCGCGAGCCGGAACCCGATCGTCCCACGCGCGGGGCGCGACCGACCCGGCGCTGGATCCTCGCCGAGCCCGACGGCGGCACGGAGGCCCAGTCGTTCGACCGGCGCTCGATCGCACTGCGTGCCCTGCGCGCGGCCGGGGTCGGTGCCCGGCTGGTCGACGGCCTCACCGGCGAGGTCGTCGAGACGGGCTAGAGGTCCACGACCGCGATCGCGGACTCGTGCAGGCTGCCCAACCAGAGCCGCCCGTCGTGCTCCCGGACGCCGGTGACCATGTGGTACGACGTGCCCGGCAGGTCGACGTCGTGCACGAGGGTCCCGGCGTCGTCGTACGCCTGCGCGCGGACGGTGCGCTTGGGCTTCGGCTGGAGTGGCTCGGGGATCCTGGTGACCGCCTTCCGCAGCGGCCGCGGCGCGCGCTGGAGGCGCTCGACGACCGGGTCGCGCGGGCTGGCGATCGAGACCCAGATCAGCCCGTCGCTCCCCCGCGCGATGTTGTCGGGGTAGCCCGGCAGGTCGTCGGCCAGGAAGTCGCGGGTGCCCGCCTGCGGCCCGGTCAGCCACCACCGGACGACGGTGCGCGCGCCGGTCTCGGCGACCGCGACGTACGACTCGTCGGCGGCCAGGGCGACGCCGTTCGCGAACGCCAGCCCCTCGATCACGACCTCGGGGCCCCCACCTGATGACAGAGCGTCGGCGCCGAGCCGCGCGAGCCGGCCGGTGCGGGTGTCCTGGACGAAGTCGTCCTTCCACCGCTCGATGCCGTAGCGCTGCGACGAGTCGCTGAACCAGACGGTCCCGTCGGACGCGATGGCGGCGTTGTTGCAGAACATCATCGGCGCGGACCCGAGCCGGTCGGCCACGGCCTCGACCCCGCCGGTCGCGGGGTCGACCCGCAGCACGCCGCGGTGCGCGTCGCACACCAGCAGCCGGCCGTCCGGGTCGATCTCGATGCCGAGCGGCCGGCCTCCGGTGTGGGCGACCCGGTCGACCCGGCGCCCGTCGGGGCTGACCTTGAAGATGCTGCCGTCCTCGGTGCCGGTGAAGACCGAGCCGTCGGAGCCGACGACGACGTCCTCCGCGCCGGGTCCGGGGACGGGGATCACGGTGAGGTCGCGCATGGGCCCATCAGAGCAGGGAGCGGACCACGAGCACCAGCGCCGACACGCCGGAGACGAGGAGCACGGCACCGCGCACCCGGTGGGCCGGCAGCCGCCGCCGCAGCGGCGCGCCGGCGACCACCCCGAGCACGACCGCGGGCAGCAGCAACGCCCCGACGGCGACCTGGTGCCGGTGCAGCTCGCCGGAGAGCGCCAGCCCCACGAGGCTGATCGCGGCGCCGACCAGGAAGTACACGGCCATCGTGGTGCGGATCTGCCGGGGCTCCCGGTGCTGGTAGAGCAGCGCGAACGGCGGCCCGCCGATCGAGGTCGCGGTCCCGGTGACGCCCCCGACGAACCCCGCCACCCCCAGCGTGCCCCTGGTCACCGGCACCTCGACCGCGTGCCAGGTCAGCAGCACGGCCAGCAGCACGATCGCGCCGATGAACACGCCGAGCTGCGCGGCGGTGAACGTCGCGACCACCCAGACGCCGGCCGCCGTGCCGAGCACGCGCCACGGCAGCGACCAGTTCAACCCGTGCCAGTCGATGTCCCGGCGCTCCTCGGCCAGCGTGATGATCGGCAGCACGAACGCCAGGGAGATGAGCACCCCCGGCATCAGCTGGGGCGCGAGCAGCGTGATCACCGGCGCGGCGACCAGCCCGATGCCGAGGCCGACCACCGCCTGCACGGTGGAGCCGAGCAGCACGGCGAGGAAGACGAGCGCGAACACGCCCGGGTCGAGGCCACCGGTCAACCGAGGAGCTCCCGGTACTCCGCCGAGTCGAGGAACTCCGGCACGATCCTCGTCGCGGACGCCGTGAGCGGGAGGTCGCGGGCCCGGGACGGCTCGACGAACACGATCTGCCGCCCCTCGCCCACCACGATGTCGCTGTCGGTGAGGTCGGCGCCGGCGTACCAGATCTGGGTGGCGTCGAGCGTGCCGTACGCCTCGTGCCAGACCTCGAGCTCGCGGAACAGCCGCAGCGTCCCCGGCGCCAGGTCGAGCCCGGTCTCCTCCTCGAGCTCGCGGTACGCCGCGGGCTCGAACTCCTCGCCGTCCTCGACGTGCCCGCCCACCAGGCCCCACTTCTCCGGGTCGATCACCGGGTGCTCGTCGCGCTCCTGCAGCAGCAGCCACCCGCGGCGGTCGACGAGCAGGGTGCAGGCGAAGCGGTGCATGCGTGCCACGCTAGCGACATGCGTCTCGTGGCCCTCGCCCTGTCCGTGCTGCTGCTCGCGCCCACCTCGGCGACCGCGCGGGTCCCCGACGGCCTCGAGGTCACCGGCTGGGTCCTCCAGAGCGGCAGCAACCGGCTGGTGGCGCGGAACGCCGGCGGGCTCACCACGCTGAGCGTCGCCGGCGTCTCGATCACCGCGTCCGGCGGCGCGGTGGCCGCGCCCGGCCGCGACCACGCGCGGCTGCTGGCCGCCGCCCACCGGCACGGGCTCGGCGCGGAGCTGCTGGTCAGCAACTACAGCAACCGCAGCGAGGGGTTCGACCCCCGTCGGCTGCACCGGCTGCTGTCGAGCGACGCCCGGATCGACCGGGTGGCGGGCCGGCTGGCCAGGTTCGTCGCGGACCAGGGCTGGGACGGCGTCAATGTCGACTTCGAGCGGGTGCGCGCCGCCGACGGTGACGGCCTGGTCGCCTTCGTGACCGCGCTCCAGGACGCGATGCCCGCGGAACGGACGGTGTCGATCGACGTCAGCGCGGCGACCTCGGTGCGGTCCTACCGGGACCGCGGCTACCGCCTGACCGGGCTCGCCGGCGCGGTCGACGTCGTCGACCTGATGACCTACGACTTGCACGGCCCCTGGTCCCGCCCCGGCCCGGTCGGCGCGCTCGACTGGCAGCGCGACGCGCTGGACGCGCTGCTGTCCGTCGTACCCGCGCACCAGGTGCAGCTCGGCGTGGCCGGCTACGGCTACACCTGGCCGCGGCCCGGCTCCGGCCGCCACGGGCACAGCGTCACCGACCGCCGCGCCCGGGCGCTCGTGGCGGAGGACGGCGCCACCGCGCACTGGCGCCCGGGACCCGGCGAGTGGACCGCCCGCCTGTCCGACGGCACCCGGCTCTGGTGGTCCGACGCCCGGTCCTACCGGAAGCGGGTCGCGCTGGCCCGGGAGTACGGCGTGCGCGGCCTCGCCGTGTGGCGCCTCGGTTCGGCGGACACGCTGCGCTGACCCGCACTAGCCTGCGCCCATGCGGATCGGCGTCCTCGGCACGACCGTGGCCACCGACTCCTCGGGTCCGGTCAACCTCGGCGGGCCGAAGCAGCGCGCGCTCCTCGCGACGCTCGCGCTGCACCGCGGCCGCGCGGTCGCCGTCGACACGCTCGCCGACGTCGTGTGGGGCGGGAGTCCCCCGCCCGGCGTCTCCGGGACCATGCAGGGGTACGTCGCGGGCCTGCGCCGCGTGCTCGAGCCCGGCCGGACCGCCCGTGGCGGCGGCACGCTCCTGGTCACCGAGCAGCCCGGGTACGCGCTGCGGCTGCCGGAGCAGGACCTGGACGCGGCGGCGTTCGAGGCGGCGGTCGCCTCGGCGCACACCGCCGTGGCGCCCCTGGCCGACGCCCTGTGCCGGGGTCGGGCGCTGCCGCCCGGCGCTCCGGACGCCGGCGGCCTCGACGCCCTGCACCGCGCCCTCGAGGAGGCGCTCGCACTGTGGCGTGGCGTCCCCTACGCCGACCTCGGCGACGCGCCGGCCGCAGAGGCCGAGCGGGCGCGGCTCGAGGAGCTCCGGCTGCTCGCCAGCGAGGACCACGCGGCGCTCGGCATCCTCCTCGGCCTGCACGCCACCGTCGCCGCCGAGCTGGACTCGCTGACCCGGCAGCACCCGCTGCGGGAGCGGGCCTGGGCGTTGCGCGCGCTCGCGCTCGCGGGCTCGGGCCGCCAGGCGGACGCGCTGGCGGTGCTGCGCCAGGTGCGCGACGTGCTGGACGAGGAGCTCGGGCTGGAGCCGGGACCGGAGCTGCGCGCCGTGCAGACCGCGGTGCTGCGCCAGGAGACCGGCTCCGCGACACCGACGCCCACGACCCCGGCACCGGCGCCGGCCGCGGCCGCCGAGGCGCGCTCCCCCCTGCCCTTCCCGACGCTCTGGGGCTGGTCCCTGGCCGGCCGCGACGCCGAGCTGGCGGCGCTGCAGGGCCTCGTCGACCGCACCGTCGCGGGCGCCGGCGGCGCGCCGACGTTCGCCGCGCTCACCGGCGACCCCGGCATCGGCAAGAGCCGGCTGGCGATCGAGGCGGCGACGTACGCGTCCGAGCGGGGCATGACGATCGCCTGGGGCCGGTGCTCCCAGGACGACGGCGCTCCGGCGCTGTGGCCGTGGGCGACGGTGCTCGAGCGGCTCGGCTCGGAGCTGCCCAGCGGCGGCCCGGACGACGACAGCGGCGCGGCGTTCCGCGCCTGGGAGGCGGTCGTCGAGCGGGTGCTCGCGGCGGCCACGGCCGGCCCGCTGATGCTCGTGCTCGACGACCTGCACTGGGCCGACACGTCCAGCCTGCGGGTGCTCCGGCTGCTCACCGAGGCCGCCGTCGCCGAGGGCGCCGGCCCCCGGCTGCTCGTCGTCACGACCTGGCGCGAGCACCCGCCGCCGGAGGGCGCGCTCGCGGAGGTCGCCGAGGCGCTGGCCCGCAAGCACGCGCTGCGGCTGCAGCTGCGCGGCATCTCGGCGGAGGCCACGGCGCAGGTGTTCGGCCAGATCTCCGAGGCCGAGCCGACCGCGGCGGAGACCGAGGCGCTGCGCCGGCGTACCGAGGGCAACCCGTTCTTCCTGGTGGAGTACGCGCGGCTGGCCCGCGAGCGCGGCGACCTGCACGCGCTGCTGTCCGAGGCGCAGCCGCCCGCCGCCGTGCACGAGGTCCTGTCGCGCCGGCTCGCCACGCTCCAGGAGGGGACCCGGGAGCTGCTCCAGTGCGCCAGCGTCGTCGGGCGGATCTTCGAACTCGGCACGCTGGCGGCCACGGCCGGCAGCGACGAGGACGCCGTGCTCGACGCGCTCGACCCCGCCCTGGCCGCGGGCCTGGTCGACGAGGACGGCGTGGACCGGTTCCGGTTCACCCACGCGCTGGTGCGCGACACGGTGCTCGCCAGCCTGCCGGCCTCCCGCCGGGCACGCGTGCACGCCCGGGCGGCAGCGGTCCTCGACGGCCGGCCCGGCCACGAGAGCGAGACCGCGCGGCACTGGCTCGCGGCGGGGCCGCGCCACCTCGGCGACGCCTGGCCGGCGGCGCAGGCGGCCGCCCGCAGGGCCACCGAGGTGTTCGCGTACGTCGAGGCGCTGGAGATGCTCGAGCACGCGCTGCGCGCGCAGGACGCGGACCCGGGCTCGGACGACTACGCGCGGTTCTCGCTGCTCACCGACCTCGCCGACGTGCTGCGCCGCGCCGGCCGCTGGATCGAGCTGCGCGGGGTGACCCACGAGGCCGTCGAGGTCGCCGACGACCTCGGGGACCTCGAGCTGCTGATCCTGGCGGGCGTGATGACCAGCACCGGCGCGCTGTGGCAGGCCGCCGCGCACGCCGAGGTGGACCCGCTCGTCGTCGACGCGCTGCGCCGGGCGCTCGACCGGCTCCCGGCCGGCGACGACCCGCGGCGCTGCCGGACCATGCTCGCGCTGGCCGGCGAGATCTACTACGGCTCGACGCCGCAGGAGCGCGAGGCCCTGGCCGAGGAGGCGGTCGCGATGGCCCGCCGGGTCGGCGACCCCGAGTTGACGCTCAGCGCCTGCCTGAACGCGACGATCGCGATCTGGCGCGGCGGCACGGCGCGGTGGCGGCTGGACCTCACCACCGAGGCGGTCGGCATCGCCCGCGAGCTCGGCGACGACATCAGCCTCACCTCGGCGCTCACGCTCCAAGCGGTCGCCGCCGGCGAGCTCGGCGAGATCGCGCTCATGGACGCGGCGCTGGCCGCGGCCCGGCCCGAGGCGGACCGGCTTCGGCACATCTACGCCCAGCTCGTGCTCGACTCCCTCGAGGTGTCCTGGTCGTCGATGCGCGGCCGGTTCGACGAGGTCGAGAGGATCATCGGGCACATGGTCGGCATCGGTGAGGTCGTGTCGATCACCGGGTACGAGGAGTCCGTCGCCGGCGCGATGCTGATGCAGCTGCTCTGGCAGGGCCGCGACGAGGAGCTCGCCGCCGCGATGATGGCGATGGAGGGCAACACCTTCCTGCCGATCGCCACCTCCATCGTCGCGATCCAGTGCCGCACCGGGTCCGTCGACGCCGCCCGGGCCTGGTACGACGCCCACCCGGACGAGATCCGCCTGGCCATGGAGAGCGACACCTGGTACTCCCCCATGGCGTGGAGCATGGGCGCCGAGGCCGCCTGCTACCTGGGCGACGCCGAGCTCGGCGCGGCGGCGTACGAGAAGCTGATCGGGCTGGCCGGCCGCCCGGCCTGCGCCGGCTCCGGCGCCGCGATCGGGCCGATCGACATGTTCCTCGCCATGGCCGCCCACGCGACCGGCGAGCACGACCTGGCCACCAAGCACGCCGACCGGGCGCTGGAGCTGTGCGACGCCTGGGACGTCCCGCTCGCGGCGGACCTGGTGCGCCGCGAGCGGGACAAGTTCGGGTTCTAGCCGGACGTCAGGCGTACCGGAACGTCCGCGCCTCCCGGCGCGCGAACCCGCGGTGGGTCAGCGTCCAGATCACCTTGAGCGGCGCCGGGGCGCCGTCCAGGACCCGCTCGAGGGTCTCCCGGGGCACGCCGTGGCCGATCCACGGGACGATCCGGGCCGCCTCGCGCAGCGAGCCGCCTTTCTCGATCTCCGCCTCGATCTGGTGCCAGCGCTCGGCGGTGACCAAGCGCTGGACGATCGCGATCGCTTCGGACTCCTCGTGGGCCAGGTGCCGGCGCAGCGACTCCCGCGCCGCGCACACCCGGACGGCGAGCGCGGCCCGGGCGTCCTCGTCGGCGCGGGTCGCGAGCCGCCGGAAGCCGGCGGCGCAGGACTCCAGCAGCGGGTCGATCTCCCCGTGCTCGGCCGCCATCGCGTCCAGCACCGCGACGTCCTCGGGCGTCCCCACCCGCACCAGCGCCGGCCAGACGTGGTCGTCCTCGGCGCTGTGGTGCTTGTGCAGCACCTCCGCGAAGAGCTCCCAGCGGGCCGCGAGGGCCTGCCACGTGCGCCGGTCGCCGGCGGGCGTGTGGCGCACCGCGTCGGCGAAGGCGTCCAGGTCCCGGCGGAACGCGTGGTGCATCAGGTACATGGTCTGCATGTCGACCGGCCCCTCGGGGGCCGCCGCCTGGCCCGGCAGCCGGAGCTGCCGGGGCCAGGCCTGCGGCGCGGTCGTCATCATCGCCCGACCGCCTCGGACTCGGTGGCGTCGAGCTCGGCCCACAGCTCGTCGGACTCGTGCCTCTCGGCCTCGATGCTCGGCAGCCGGCGGTCCAGCCAGGCCGGCAGCCACCAGTTCCACCTGCCGAGCAGCGCCATCGTCGCGGGCACCAGCACCATCCGGACCACGGTGGCGTCGAGGACGATCGCGATCGCCATGCCGAAGCCCAGCTGCTTGACGACGGTGTCCGCCTCGGTCGAGAAGCCGAGGAAGACGACCACCATGATCGCCGCGGCCGACGAGATGACCCGGCCGGTCGCGGCCAGGCCGCGCTCGACGCTGCCGCGGGCGTCGCCCGTGCGCAGCCAGTCCTCGCGGATCCGAGAAAGCAGGAACACCTCGTAGTCCATCGACAGGCCGAACAGGATCGCGAAGTTCAGGATCGGGATCCAGCTCGACACCGGCACCGCGTGGTCCACGCCGAGGGCGCTGCCGCCCCAGCCCCACTGGAAGATCACCACGAGCACGCCGTACGACGCCGCGATCGACAGCAGGTTCATCACCGCCGCCTTCACCGGCACCACGACCGAGCGGAACATCATCGCCAGCAGCAGCACCGAGACGCCGACGACGAAGCTCACGACCAGCCACAGGCGGGCGTCGAGCAGGTCGACGATGTCGGAGAAGAACGGCGTCTGGCCGGTGACCTCGACACCCTCCGGGACGTCGGCCCGGATCGCGGCGACCAGGCCGTCGATGCGCTCGTCGGTGGGGCCGTACGCCGGCTCCGCGATGAACACGCTGATCGCGCCGCCGGGGGTGGTGACGGGGTCGGTGACGCCCACGATGTCCGGCTCGGCCGCGACGGTCGCGGCGACCGCGGCCGGGTCGGCCTGCGCGGTGTCGACGACGATCGTGAACGGGCCGTTGGCACCGGCGCCGTACTCGGCCTCGATCAGGTCGTAGGCCTGGCGCTGGGAGGTCTCCGGGCCGGCGCTGGATCCGTCCTGCGGCCAGGTGCGCATGCCGAGGACCGGCGCGGCGAGCAGGAGCAGGAACACCAGCGCGGCGAGCGCGGCGGCCACCGGGCGCCGGACGACCCGGCGCGCCCAGCGGGCGGTGAGCGGGGTCTTCTCGGCCCGGATCCGGCCCTTCCGGGTGCGCCGCGGCAGCAGCCGGTTGCCGGCCAGCCCGCACAGCGCCGGCACCAAGGTGAGCGCGGCGGCGAGCACGGAGACGACGGCGATCGCGGTGGCGTAGCCGAACGTCGCGTAGACCGGGAGGCCGCCGAGCTTGAGGCCCAGGAGCGAGATGAGCACCGTGACCGAGGCGAACACGACCGAGCGCCCGGCGGTGGCCATCGCGCGGCCGGCGGCCTCCTGCTCGGGCAGGCCCTGGCCGAGGAACTCGACGTGCCGGGTGACCAGCAGCAGGGCGTAGTCGATGCCGACGCCGAGGCCGACCATGGTGGCGACGGTCGGGGCGGCGGTGCTCACGTCCATGGCGCCGGCCAGCAGGGTCACGCCGGCCGTGCCCACGCCGAGGCCCATCAGGGCGACCGCGAGCGGCAGGCCCGCGGCGACGACGGAGCCGAACGCGACGATCAGGATGACCAGCGCCGCGATCACTCCGGCGAGCTCGCCGGTGCCCTTCATCGTGGACTCGGTCTGGCTCGGCAGCTCCCCGCCGAGCTCGGCCTGGAGCCCGGCGTCCCGCACCGGCGCGACCGCGTCCTCCAGGGGGTCGTACCCCTGCGCGCCGACGAGGTCCTCGTCGGTCGTGGGGACGTCGTACTCCATCGCGACCAGCGCGGTGTCGCCGTCGGCGGAGATCCGCGGGGGGTAGACGTAGGAGACGTGGTCGATGCCGCGCAGCCGCTCGACGAGCGCGGTCAGCTGCGTGGCGTCGAGGGTGTCGCCCCCGCGGTCGTGGACGACGACCTGCGCGGTCGCGCCGCCGCCGTCGGGGACGTGCGCCCGGAGCTGCTCGACGCCCACCTGGGCGCGCGCGCCCTCGACGTCGTAGTCGTCGTGGAAGGTGCCCCCGAAGGCTCCGGCCGCGACGAAGGCGACGACCACGGCGGCGATCCAGGCGGAGATCGTCCGCCACGGGTGCGCCGCGGTGCTGCGACCGAGGCGGTAGAGGATGCGGTTCACGGTGCTGCTCCTGTGCAGAGTGAGGGTGATCGGTGGGAGCACTCTGCGCGGGGGTACTTGGGGCCGACTGGGAACCGGCTTGAAGTACATTCACCGCTGATGAGCCATACCCAGACCCTCCTGCTCGCCGCGATCGTCGCCGGCTTCGCACTGCTCGCGCTGACCGTGGGCGCGTTCGTGATCTCGCGGCAGCGTCTCGGCGTGCTGCTGCTGGTGCTGGCCGGGGCGTCGTTCGTCGCCGCGCTGGTGCTGATGGGCCGGGTCAGCAGCCAGTGGGAGCACGAGAAGCGCGCCGAGGTCCTCGCCAAGTACCACGTGAAGGTCCAGGACTGGGGCGCCCCGCTCGGCAGCGCGCCGGACTGGAAGGTCGACGGCAAGGTCTACAAGGAGTGCGTGGTGCTCTTCCCGAGCCCGGACGACCCGGTCTTCGAGTGCGACGGCCAGGAGATGCCGCGCCGCTGACCCCGGGACGCGGACCGGCTCCGCTAGCGCGGCGACGGGCTCGGGGCCGCCGCGACCCTCCGGCGCAGGCCGCGCAGCATGCCGCGGCTCATCACCAGGTCCGCGGGCACGATCAGCAGGTGCGCGCCGGCGGTGATCCACCACGGCGCGGTCCGGGCCCGCCAGCGGAAGACCAGGCGGGTGCGCCGGCCGTGGTCGACCGGCTCGAGCACGAAGCTCCACGTCCAGTGCAGGCGAGCCCGCCGCCGCTCGCGCCAGCCCAGCGGCAGGTGGGTGGTGGACTCGAGCACCATCCGCCGGGGCGCCTCCAGCTCGCGCACCACGAAGAAGCACCGACTCTCCGGCAGGCCGTCCGGGATCGTGTCCCCGACGGCGAGCCCGGTGTCCGGCAGCAGGCGGTCGGCGCTCGGCCAGTTGTCGGGGAAGAGCAGCACGTCGACCCAGCGCGGGGTGTACCAGCCGCCCCGGTGCCACCCGACCTGGGTCAGCCACGGCCAGACCCGGTTGGGCGGGGCCGGCAGCGTCGCGGCGTGGGTGGCGACCACCTGCGGCGAGTCGACCAGGTCGTCGCCGGGCATCGGGGCCTGCCGCTCCGCGCGCGTGGCGCCGTACGTGCGGCCGCGGTGGTAGACGACCGCGAACCCGATGGCGGCCACGGCCGCGCACCGCTTGCACCTCATGCGTCGACCGTCGCGCCGCCCCGGCCGCCGGCGGCAGAGGCCTTGGTCCTCAGTCGGCAGCGGGGCCTGCGTGGCCCTCCAGGTACGCCGCGACCAGCCGGCCCAGGTTCGTGAGGTCGTAGCCGCCCTCCTGGACCAACACGCTGGGGACGCCGAGGTCGCCGAGCACCCGCCCGGCGGCGCGGAAGCCGTCCTCGGTCACCTGCAGCGGGCTCTCCGGGTCGTCGCCGGCGGCGTCCACCCCGAGCGAGACGACGAGCGCGGTGCAGTCGGCCACCCACTCCGCGAGCTCGGCGACCGCCCCGACCCACGGCCCGTCGCCGGTGCCCTCCGGGAGCGGGAGGTTGCGCGTCGTACCGGCTCCCGCTCCGGCGCCGGTCTCGCTCGCGTGCCCGAACACGTGGGGGAACCACCCGGCGGCGGGATCGACGTGCAGCGAGCCGTACCGGACGTCCGGCCGCTCCCAGAACACCGCCTGCGTGCCGTTGCCGTGGTGGGCGTCGACGTCGACGATCGCCACCTTCTCGTGGCCGGCCGCCAGCAGCGCCTCGGCGGCGACGGCGGCGTTGTTGAGGTAGCACGAGCCGCCGTACCCGTGCGAGGTGACGTGGTGACCGGGCGGGCGGCACAGCGCGTACGCCGCGCAATCCCCCGCCAGCACCAGGTCGGCCGCGGTGAGGGCGACGTCGACCGCGGCGCGGGCGGCCTCCCAGGTGCCGGGGCCCACGAGCGTCATCGTGTCGTAGCAGTAGCTGCCGGCCCGGGCGTGCAGCGCGGCGGCCGGCGTCGGCGGCATCCCGGCGAGCAGCGCCCCGGTCGGGAAGAAGTACGGCACCACCCGGTCCTGGCCGACCAGCTCCTGGTACGGGCCGGCCGCCCAGTCCTCGGCCGCCGTCGCCAGGAAGTCCAGCAGCTCCCCGTCGTGCACGGTCCGGAGGAAGCCGTCGTCGTGGGGGGTGGCCTCGTACGTCGGGTGCCCGTCGAGCGCCGCGAGGATCACGTCCACCCGCTCGGGCACCTCGGTGCCCGGCGTCGGCACGCCGACCCACACCTCGTGCCGCGGGACGTGTCGCCTGGTGGCGGGCGACCAGACCACGGGGATGCGCACGGCGTCAGCATCCCACCGACCCGGCCGGCTCGGGCAGGATGGCGGCATGCCGCGCGCGCGTGAGGTCGGGGTCCGGATCGGGGTGCTGCCGACCGGCCCGACGAACTCCGTGCTCGACGTCGCCGGGGTCGGCCTCGGGCACGCCACCGTGTGGCGGGACGACCCGGTCATAGCGCGCACCGGCGTGACCTGCCTGGTGCTCGCCGAGGACGCCTACCGCCGGCCGGTCCCGGCCGGCGGCGCGGTGCTCAACGGCGCCGGCGAGTGCACCGGCTTCATCACAGCAGCGGAGTGGGGCGCGGCCGAGACGCCGGTCCACCTGACGTCGACGATGCAGCTGGGTCGCGTGTACGACGCCGCGTGCGGGATCGAGCTGGACCGCGACGGCGGGGTCGCGGAGGACGTCGTGATCCCGGTCGTCGGCGAGTGCGACGACTCGTTCCTCAACGACTGCCGGCGGATGCACGTGACAGCCGACGACGTGGTCGCCGCGCATGCGGCCGCACTGGCGTCCCGCGGCTCGTCCGACCCTCCGGGTGAGGGCGCGGTGGGCGCCGGCACCGGCATGTCCTGCCTGGGCTTCAAGGGCGGCATCGGCACCGCGTCCCGGGTCGTCGGCGACCACACGGTGGCGGTGCTGCTGCTGACGAACTTCGGGACGCGCGAGGAGCTCGTCGTCGGCGGCGTACCCGTCGGCCGGCTGCTGCCGCCGGCGCCGTCCGCGCCTCCGAAGCCGGCGGGGTCCTGCATCGGGATCGTGGTCACCGACGCGCCCGTCGACGGCGCCGCGTGTGCCCGGCTGGCGCGCCGGATCGGGCTCGGCCTGGGCCGCGCCGGCTCGGTCGCGCACCACGGCAGCGGCGAGATCTTCCTGGGCTTCGGGCTCGGGCTGCGGCTGGACCGCGACCAGCAGCTGGACGGGACGCCGCTCGGCGGCCGGGCGCTCGACCCGTTGTTCACGGCGGTCGCCGAGGCCGCCGAGGAGGCCGTCCTGAACTCGATGTTCACCGCGCCGGTCGTCGTGGGACGGGACGGCCACACCAGCGAGTCGCTGCACTCCCCCGAAGTCCTGGCGCTGCTGTCGTGAGCGGGTCGACGTCGGAGGTGCGCATCCCGGTGCGGGACGGCGTCGAGCTCGCCGCGACGTTGTACCTGCCCGACCCGTCGAACGGGCCGCAGCCGTGCCTGCTCGAGGCGCTGCCCTACCGCAAGGACGACCTGACCTGGTCGTACGCCGTCGGCTACGAGGACCTGCGCGACCGGTTCGGGTTCGCGGTCTGCCGGGTGGACGTGCGCGGGACCGGGTCGTCGTCGGGCGACGCGACCGACGAGTACCCGCCCGCGGAGCAGGCCGACCTGGTCGAGGTGATCGCCTGGCTGGCGGAGCGGGAGTGGTGCACCGGGCGGGTCGGGATGTTCGGCACGTCGTACTCGGGCTTCAACTCCCTCCAGCTCGCGTGCGAGCGCCCGCCGGGGCTGGCCGCGGTGTTCGCGATCTACAGCAGCGACGACCGGTGGACCGACGACGTGCACTGGCGCGGTGGAGCGTTGAAGCTCGTCGACCTGGTCGACTACTGCCACTACATGACGCCGATGTGCGTGCTGCCGCCGGTGCCGGCGGTGTGGCCGGACGACGGCGGAGCGTCCTGGCGGGACGAGTGGTTCCGGCGGCTGGCGACCAACGAGCCGTGGGTCCTGACCTGGCTGCGGGAGAGCGTGCACGGCGACTACTGGCGCGGCGGTTCGGTGCGGCTGGGCGCCACCGGCGCGGGCTACGAGCGGCTCGAGGTGCCGACGATGCTGGTCGCCGGCTGGGCGGACGGGTACCGCAACAACTCCTTCCGCACGGTCGCGGCCCTGGCGTCCCGCGGCGTCCCGCACCGGCTGCTGGCCGGCCCCTGGGCGCATGCCGACCCGCGGACCGCGATGCCGGGCCCGCGCATCGACCTGGACGTCGAGATGGCCGCGTGGTTCGACCGGTGGCTGCGCGACGCCGACCCGGTGGTTGAGGTGCGAGGAGCGCCAGCGGCGAGCCTCGAAACCGCGTCGGGGTGCGACGTGTTCGTCCGCACGTCGACGCTCCCCGAGCCGGACCTCGACCTGCACGCGGGCTACTGGCTGTCGCTGCCGTCGGTGCCGCCCACCCGGCCGTGGTCGGTGTCGCTGGCCGGGCCTGCGGCGCTCGTCGTGGCTCCCGACACCGGCACCGCGGCCTGGATCGACTGCGCCGGCCACCTGCCCTGGGGGCAGTCCGGCGACCAGCGGCTCGACGACGCGCGCTCGCTGACCTGGGACGCCGCGCCGCCGTCCCGCCCCGTCGTGGGCCACCCGCGCGCGCAGCTGCGGGTCTCGGCCGACCGGCCGCTCGCCTCACTGTCGGTGAAGCTCTGCGACGTCTTCGCGGACGGCACGTCCGCGCTGGTCTCGCGCGGCACCCTCGACCTGGCCTTCCGCGACGGCGTGCACGGCGTCCCGTCGCCGCTGGTGCCGGGCCACGAGTACGACGTCGAGCTCGACCTGGACGCCTGCGCCTACGACTGGTCGCCCGGCCACCGGCTGCGGGTCAGCGTCGCCGGCTCGGACTGGCCGAACACGATCGCCCCGCCCGCGCCGGTGGTGCTGACCGTGCACGCCGGCTCGGTGTCGCTGCCGCTGCTGGAGGGCTCCTTCCCCACGCCGGTCCTCACCCCCGGCGCGGAGCACTCCTCGGAGTCGACGGAGGGCGTCGGCTGGTCGATCGAGGACGACGTCCTGCGCCGCACGACCACCGCGCGCACCCGCACGGTGAGCGAGTACGAGACGCCGTACGACGGCACCGCCCGCGAGGACTACCTCGGCGCGGTGACCGTCGACCGGCGTACGTGGGAGCAGACCGCGCACGCGGTGACGACGTTCGACCTCACCTGGCCGGGCATCGACGTGCACGTCGAGTCGACCATGGACGTCACGATCACCGGCGCGTCGTACGAGGTGGCCATCGAGACCGTCGCGGCGCTCGACGGCGCCGAGGTGTCGCGGCGGACCTGGCGGGAGTCGGTCCCGAGGGCGGTGCGGGGGTAGCTCAGCGCCTGGTCACGTACCTGGTGAGGACCACGCCGCCGGGGAACGTGCGGGTCTCCACGAGGTCGAGGTCGACCCAGTTGTCCAGGGCCGTGAAGAACGGCGTGCCGCCGCCCACCAGGACCGGCGCGGTGGCCAGCACGTACTCGTCGATCAGCCCGGCGCGCATGGCGGCCGCGGCAAGGGTGGCGCCGCCGATGTCCATGGGTCCGCCGTCCTCGGCCTTGAGCCGGGTGATCTCGGCGACCGGGTCGCCGGTGACCAGCCGGGTGTTCCAGTCGACCGTGCCGGTCGTCGAGGAGAACACCACCTTCGGCATCCGGCGCCAGCGGTGGGCGAACTCGACCTCTGCGGGGGTGACGCCGGGCTGCTGGTCGGCGGTGGGCCAGTAGGAGCTCATCGCCTCCCACAGCTTGCGTCCGTACAGCGCCAGGTCCGTCTCCCCGACCCGGTCGGACCACCACTGGAACAGCTCGTCGCTCGGCGCGGTCCAGGTGATGTCGTCGCCCGGCGCTGCGATGTAGCCGTCCAGGCTCACGTTCATGCCGTAGGTGAGGGTGCGCATGGCGTGAGCCTTCCGTGTGTGGGATTCCGGTGTACAGACCGGCGCCGCGCGCCAGGGTCATCGGTACGGGTGATTTGGTCCGCCGCTGGTCGGGTTCGCATACTGCTCGGACCTCATCCGAAGGACACTCACCCACCGTGCTCGTCGCCACCCGTCTTCGGACCGCCCGCCCGACCCGTCGGCCGGGGTGGCGGGGCGCCTCCGCCGCGGTGGCGTGCCTGGCGCTCGCGCTCGTCGGCGGCTGCGGGAGCGGCTCGGACGGGGATACGGCACCCGCGCCGACGGCCACAGCGCCCGGGAGCGCGACGGCGAGCTCGCAACCGGCGGTGGCCGTGCTGTCCCGAGCGGAGCTGCGGCGGGCGTGGCGCGAGCTCGTCGCCGCCGGCACGGGCTTCACGCAGGTGGAGGTGTCGAGGACATCAAGCGCCCCGATCGCGGGCCTACCCACGGTTGCGGGTGAGTGGAACTTCCCCGAGCACACGGTCCGGACCACGATGCGGGCTGTCTACCCGAAGGAGGGACACGTCACGGTGACGACCGTGGTCGTCGACAGGTCGACGTTCGCGCAGGCGTTGTACGACGGCTCGATCTTCGCGCCGGACTGCTGGACGCGTGTGACGGAGGCCGACGCCACCTGGGTCCCGCCAGGCCTTGTCCCGGTCGTGTCTGCCCAGACCCACGACGCACCTGGCGTGCACGCCGGGAACGCCAGCGCGAGCCTCGCGGACGTCCTCGCGGCGATCGGCTTCCAGAAGCTCGTCAGCACGGCCGCCGGCGACCTGGGCGCAGTGCGCCTGGACGTGTCGATCGAGGTGCTCGACGGGAGCCTCCGCGGGTGGACCGTGACCGGTGCCGCCATCGATGACGCCCTGGCGGACCTTCCGGCGAGCGCTGTCGACGGGAGCGTCCGTCAGCTGTTCACCTCACTGCGGGACGCCACCTGGGACGTCGCGATCCTCGGGCTCGGCCAACCCGTCGAGGTCGAGGAGCCGGCAGCCGACCGGCTGCTGGATGCCTCGCACCGGTCGTGCCGTCCCTGAGCGCAGAGGGTCAGCGGCGGCGGGGCGACTGCTCGTCGTGCGCGTACCAGGCGATCCACGCCAAGGGGAAGAACAGGCCCGCGATGACCACGACGGCGGGCCGTCCCCCTCGGCGATGCTCGCCGATCGCGGTGAGGCTCGCGAGCCCGATCACGACGGCCAGCACGACCAGCACCGCGACGATGCCTGCTGGTGTCATGCGACGACTGTCGCACGGTCACGGATCCGGTCGATAGGGTCGTGCGCCGTGGAGTCCGACAGCCGCGGCCGCGTCATCCTCCTGAACGGGGCGTCGAGCTCCGGGAAGAGCAGCATCGGTCGCGCGCTCCAGCACGTCCTGCCCGACCCGTGGTTCCTCTTCCCCGTGGACACACTCGGAGCGATGCGCTCCACCCCACACACCCGCGTCCTCGACCAGGACGAGATCGACGACATGCTGCGTCGGACGCGCCTTGGCTACCACCGAGCAGTCGCCGCCGTGGCCTCCGTCGGCAACGACGTGATCATGGACTACCCGCTCAGCGAGCGCTGGCGCCTCGAGGACCTGCTCGACGTGCTGGAGGGGTTCGACGTGACCGTCGTGGACGTGCACTGCGAGCCGGACGAGCTGGACCGACGCGAGCGCGCACGGGGGGATCGTCCCGCCGGCCTGGCCCGTTCCCAGCGCGTCTTCCGGCACGATGACCGCGACATCGCCGTCGACACCACCCACCTGAACCCGGAAGCGTGCGCGGTCGCCATCGCGACCGAGCTCACTGCGCTGGGCCCGGACAAGGCGTTCGACCGGCTGCGCAGGCGTCGATCCTGAACCGACCGGAACCTCGCTAACCTCGGCGCGTGGAGGCCTTCGAGTCCGTGTCGACCTGGCGCCAGCCGGTGCCGCCGGCGGCCTCGTCGTCCCGGTCCGACCTGGTGACGCGGGTGGCAACGGAGATCCTGGCGCGCTCGGAGCGGCGGCTCCGGGTCGCCGTCGACGGCCGGACCGCAGCCGGCAAGACCTCCTTCGCCCACGAGCTCGCAGCCGCCGTCCGAGCGCTCGGTAGACCGACGTTGCGGGCGTCCCTCGACGACTTCAAGCACCCGTGGCAGCACGCGAGCGAGCACGGGTACGACCGGGTCTCCGGCGTGGGCTACTACCGCAACGCCCACGACCACGCCTCGGTGCGACGCCTGCTGCTCGAGCCCGCCGGACCGTCGGGGTCGGGCCAGGTCGTCCTGTGCGCGCACGATCCCCTGACCGGCAGGGACCACCGCGACGTCGTCGTCCGGGCCGGCCCCGACGCCGTGCTGATCGTGGACACCGTCTTCGCGTTCCGGCCGGAGTGGGACGACCTGTGGGACTACCGGATCTGGCTCGAGGTCGCTGCCGTTCAGTCGCTGGACCGCGGCGTCGCGCGCGACAGCTCGAGGGACGGCGCGGACGAGGCGACCCGGGTGCACCGGGACCGATACGCGGTTGCCGAGGCGATCTACCTCGCGGAGGTCGGCCCCGTCTCGCGGGCTGACGTCGTCATCGACAACCACGACTGGGCGGCACCGTTCGTGATCCGGTGACCCGACCTCACGCTGCCCACCCGGGGTCGATCTCCATCCGGAACGGGGCGCGGTAGAGCTCGATGACCTGGGGTCTGCACCGGTGCGGGACGTGCCGGGTGCCGGTGTGGTCGACCAGGTAGTACGCGCCGTAGGGGTCGCGCCAGACGTAGATGCCGGGGAAGGGTTGTCGGCACTCGAAGTGGCCGTGGGTCTTGATCCGGTGGTGGGTGGTGGTCAGGGGGCCGTAGTTCCCGATCCCTGACACGCCGCCGTGGTCGTGGGGGATGGTGTGGTCGACCTGCATCGGGCTGCCGGTGGAGCCTGCGGTGCAGGTGGCGTAGGGGAACACGTCGGCCGGCGTCATCAGGCGCACGGCCTGGCGATGTCGGTCCGGGATCTCGTAGGCGTCGACCGGGGCTTGGCCTTCGAGGTCGAGGACCGGCTGGATGGTGAACCTGGCCTTGGGGCCGAGGACGTCGCGGACCCAGTCCCCGGTCACGGGGCCGTGGCCCTCGACCCGGACGACCTTCTCGCGGTCGGCGCCGGCGTACATGTGCACGAACAGCACCACCGTCGGGAGCAGGTCCGCCACATCGGGTAGATCCGGCTCGTCGGATGCCTCGGGAATCGTGGTGCCGTGGATCAGGAACAGCACCGCCAGGACCCGGCGTTCGTCGTCGGTGGCGTCGGGGAACGCGGTGGTGAGGTGCTGGGCGAAGGCGGTGACGGCGGCGTCGATGGCGTTGATGGTCGCGGCGTCGGCGCGGATCAGGAACGAGGCCATCCCGTTGCCCTCGTTCGCGGTCTTGCGCGCGAAGGTTGCCGCCGCGCGCCGCTGCTCCTTCTCCCGGGCGACCTCGGGGGCGGCCTGGGCGACCTTGGCCTCGACCAGGGCCTCGAACCGGGTCCAGGTGATCCGCCCGTCCGCTGACTCCACGACGCCGGCATCGACGTAGCCGGCCTGCTCCGGGGTGAGGTCCCGCGTCTGCTTGGTGACGTGCCGGGCGTAGGAGGCGCGCACTTCGCCGGCCTGGACCCGGGCCCAGAGCTGGGGGTGGCGGTGGTGCAGGTCCAGGGCGTCGGCGATCAGCTGCCGGCCCGCGTAGGTCGACCGCCCGATCCGGGCCCCGAACGTCGCGGCGGCGAACTCGGTGACCGCCGGGGTCCCGGCGCCGCCGTACCGCCGGGCCTGCTCGCGGCCCGGCAGCGCGGCGGTCGCGGGGTCGAGGCGGTCGGGTGAGTGCACGATCGCCCACTGGTAGGCGAGCTGCAGCAAGTCGGTCTCCGCATCCCGGATCGTGTCGGCGCAACAGGACGCGGCATCGAGGATCTGCTCCTCGGTCATCGCCTCCAGCTGTCCTTCGTGCATGCCTCTAGTCCAGCAGGCACCACCGACAATCAGGCCCTGATCCAGGCCCGATATCTCGCGATGTGAGACACTTTCCGAATCTTTCTTCGAGTCTTTACTTCCGGTGTGCGGCCACCCGCCGGCGGTGCGCCGGGAAGCAGCCGCGACCCGACGTCCGCCTCCCCCGTCGCTGCCATGTCGGTCGCAACCCGAGCCGACCGGAGCGGGCCGGCAGCGGGGGCGCCCGTCAGCCGCGCGTGCGCCGGGCCAGCGCGCCGACGAGCGCCGCCACCAGGCCGGCGGCAATCGCGACGACCACGAACACCACCAGGGTCCGGAAGCGACTTGCCGAAGAGCCGGTGTGGGGATGCGAGCCGGTCGCGCTGGAGTCAGAGTCCTGTCCCCGTGGATCGAGCCGCCGCGATCCGTGTGGGCAGTGTCAACGACGCAGACAGCTACGCGGCGACGCGCCACCCGACCTCGACCCAGGCCGCCCCGGCGGGGCACTGCTTGGTCGCAGGGAAGGCGACGAACACGACGCGATTCGGGTCGGTGCCAGCAGGTGGTTCACCCACTGCGAGTGCTGATCCAGTCCGCTCGCTCCAACAGGCGGCGTCCAGGTCGGCTGCGGGAACTCCGAGCGCGTCAGCAGCGGTCTTTCCGTCAGGGAAGGTGACGACTACTGCCGACGGCAGTGCTGGCAGCACGGAGCCGACCGACGGCTGAGCGAGGGCGTCGTCGAGGACCTTCGTCTGCAGCGAGCGGGTGTGCGTTTGAGCGGCATCCACCATCTTGTAGAACTGCTGAGTTCGGGCGTCAGCGACCGTGTTAGCCCGTTCAGTCCTCGCGTCAGTCAGTTTCGCATCGCGAACGCTGCTGTTGTTGATGACCGTGGCGGTCGTGAACCCGACCACCGCAAGAACCATGCCGGCCACGGCGAAGATCGCTGCTCTGCGGGACGCGCGGCGCAACTCGACGGTTGCCACGATGTCTTCAATCTGGCGCCGTTGCTGACCAAAGAACCGCACCCGTGCCAGTTTGTCGGGCGGCGGCGCCTGCCCTTGCTCCCAGTAGGTCTCACGAAGGTCCTTGACCAAGTCTTCGTTAGCCCGGTCGAACGCTGTGATGTCCGCGTAGCCGAACAGGGAGGACGCCGGAACGACGAGCTTCCCTTTCCTTCCGCCGTGCTTCTTGCTGTTCCACCTGTTCTGACGCTCAACGGCATCCGCGACCAGGACCTTGCTCTTCGCACGTAGGCTCACCGGAATCATGAGGAGCATGCCGACGCCGACCGCAAATGCGACAGCCGCGGCAACGACCGCGTAGGTCTCTCGCTGGCTGAGGTCACCGGTTCCGAGGGTCTTGGTGAGGGAGTACGTGCCCAAGGCGGCGGCGAGCCCGCTCAGGGTCGTGATGACACCACCCCACTGACTAACGAGCCCCGTTCGCCATGAGTCTCCGGAGCTGGCGTCCTCGCCGGCTGCCTTCTCAGGGTCCTCTCTAGCATGCGGCTTTGGGTCCTCGGCGGGTGCCGGTTGCGCGGGCGCAGGCGCTGGGGCGGCCCCTGCGCTCTTCGCAGCGCCCGCCTTGGCTGCCGCATAGCCGCCACCGGCCGAGAGAGCTGCGGCCAGCGCGATGATGAGCGCTTCGCTTTCGTTCACAACCGGTCCGCCCGAATCATTCGGTCCGAGGTGGACAGATCGCGCACATCCAGGTCGGCCAGGGTCTTCGCTTCCGTCGCTTCAACCAGCGGCGAGGTGACCTCGATCCGAAGTGACACAAGATTGCCGTCAGCGTCGGGGAACTGAGCGAGGTGGTAGCCGGCCTCTTTGGGCACCACCACCGTTGCACCGCCCGCGTACGCGGCCTTGGCTGACGCGTAGATCTTCCCCTTGTCCGCCACGGCGCCCTCGAAGTCCACCTTGATCCAGCCTCGCGGCTTGTGGAGTTCCCAGAGCACCCCATCGATCTGTCGAAGGGGCAGAAGAACAACTATCGGTTCAAGCTCGCTCTTTGCGAGTTCGTCGTCGTCCGGCATCGTCGCCTCCAGGTTGACCGGTCGCTACAGTGCTTTGTACCTCGGGCAGCGTCGGGCGTCTCTAGCCCATGTGGACCATCGCGGTCCGTTGATGTGGCCGCCGCCTTCTCGGGTTCAAGCCCTGTTCCGAGCGCGCGCGGACCTCAGCTCGGGCGCCTGGACCGAGCCTCGCCAGGCAGTCCTGGGTCAAGGCAACAAGCAGCCCATGAGTGCGCCGCTGCTCAGGTCCGCTCACGGTCTGCGATCACGGCCGGAGGTCCCGGCGCGCCCCGTGATCCGGGCATCGACATCGCCCTCAGCTGCGACCTAGCGTCGCGACATGCCCATCGTCGAGGTCACCCACGATCCCGCCGTCCCCGCGGCGACCCTGCAGCGACTCGCCGACGCCCTGCCCCACGCCGTCTCGCTGGCCGTCGCGTGCCCCGAGGAGCCGTACGACGGCGACCTGCGCCCGGGCGACGTCGACCTCCGCTTCCGGGCCAGGGGTGAGCGCGACTCCGGCGGTCTCGACGTCGTCGTCGAGGTCCGCTCCAAATGGTCCGCCGGCCGCGCCGAGTCGCTCCAGGAACGATGCGACCGGCTCCGCGACGCGGTGGTGGACGCGGCAGGCACGACGAGCGTCGGCGTCTACCTCGCGATCCCCGTCGCCGCCTGGGCCCAGGGCGAGTGATGTCTCCCGAGGAGATCGGCGCCTACGCCGAGTCCCTGCTCGGGGTCAAGCGCAAGGGCACCCAGGCGCGGCCGGCGTGGTACGTCGACGACCGCCTCGTCGTCCGGCTCCAGGACCCCGACACGGCGGTCATCCGGGTGCCGCTCCACGATCGCGAGGCGCTGCTCGACGCCCACCCCGACACCTTCGGCGTCCCGCCGCGGATGGAGGCGCACCACAAGGTGGAGGCCTACCTGGCGCACGCGGACCCGGCGGCCGTCCAGCAGGCGATCCGGACGGCCTGGGAGTTCCAGAGGCGCTAGACCACGGCGTCCTTGTGCGTGTAGTCGTGCACCGGCAGCCCGGCGTACGCCCGGGAGACAAGCGCCACGAACCGCTCGACGGCGTCCTCGCGCGGCGAGAACGGTCCCGGCGCATAGTGCGGGGACTCCAGGCCGCGCTGCACGGACTCGCAGGCGGCCCAGTCCTGGCGGTTGGTGAGGTCCCAGAACTCCACCGCGAACGCCGGGTCCGGCACCGAGCCGTCGGCGGCGGGCAGCAGGTACCAGGAGCACTCGATCCAGGTCCGGCCCGGCGCGAGCGGCACCAGCCGGTGCGTCATCACGTAGTCCGGGTGCGGCGAGATCAGCAGGTTCGGCAGCAGGTGCAGGTACTCGACCGCGGTCGGCGACACACCCGGGATCGGCAGTCCGTTCGACTCCCCCGTCAGCGACATCGTCGCCATCCCCTCGCGCAGCACCATCGAGCCGCCCACCCACGCGCCGGGCGAGTCGTAGTTGTCGCCGGACGTCGGCGGCGTGACCTGGCACAGCTCGGGGTGGATCAGCGGGCAGTGGTAGCACTCGTGGTAGTTCTCGGCGACGATCTTCCAGTTCGCCGCGATCTCGTACGAGTGCCGCTCGGCCAGCACGAGCCCGGCCGGGTCGTACGCCGACACGATCCGGTCCAGGTCGCCGATCCAGTCCGCGAACGGCGCCACGTCCGGGTCGCCCAGCCGATGCAGCGCGTGCCCGAACACCCAGCCGTGCCACACCTCCACCGGCAGCTCCACCAGCGGGTACGCCGCCGCGTCGAACCCGGGCTCGTCGCGGTAGCCGGGCGCGGCCACCAGGTCGCCCGCGAGGTCGTAGGACCAGGCGTGGTACGGGCAGACCACCGACCGCCGGTCCGAGGCGGCCCCGTCCGGGAGCAGCTCGTGCGCCCGGTGCCGGCAGGTGTTCGCGAACATCCGCACCCGGCCCGACGACGCCGTCAGCAGCGCGGACACGTCGCCCACCATCACCGCGCGCTGGGTCGCCGGCTTACCGTCCTCGAGCGCGTCCGGCAGCAGCTCGTCGAGCCGGCCCAGGCAGGTCCACCCGCCGGCGAACAGGTGCCGCCGCTCCCACGCCAGCACCTCCGCCGAGGTGTAGGCGACCGCTGGCAGCATGGCGGGGACGGAGCCGCCTCGGGCACGCACCTCGTCCTGCAGACGTACCAGATCGCTCATCGGGCCCTCGTCATGTATGGATTGTGCCGCTTCCCGAGGAGGACGACATGCTGAACCTGACGACGGCCACCTTCGAGCGGCCGGCCGACCTGCGGGACCGCACCGACCCCGCGGTGCTCTACGCGCGGTCCTACCTGCTGATCCGCACCGTGGTGGGCGCGATCGGCGTCCTGCTCCCGTTCGTGCTCTGGGTGGTCGACGCCCTGGTGCTCCGCGGGTCGCTCACGGCGCGCGGCTCGCTGAGCGCCTACTACCACTCCGGCGCCCGCGACCTCTTCGTCGGCGCCCTCTGCATCACCGGCTGCCTGCTGCTGACCTACCTGGCGGCCCAGCCGCGGACCTGGGACTACTGGCTGAGCACGCTCGCCGGCACCGCCGTCCTCGGCGTCGCGCTGCTGCCGACCAGCCGGCCGGCCATGTACGGCGGGCCGCCCACCCCGCTCCAGGAGCGCTGGGGCGAGCAGACCGTCGCCGCGATCCACTTCACCTGCGCCGGGGTGTTCATCCTCAGCCTGGCCGCACTGTGCTTCGTGTTCGCGCGCCGCGACCAGCGGTACGGCGGCGGCCACCCGCGGCTGCACCGCGCGTGCGGCATCGCGATCCTCGCCGCGGTCGCGTGGGTCGCCCTGGGCCGCGCCGTCGACCTCGACATCGGGTGGCTGACGTCGCTCTACGCGGGCGAGGTCGGGTCCGTGTGGGCCTTCGGCACGGCGTGGCTGGTCAAGGGCTTCGACCTGCTGCACGTCACACGAGCCAGTGCGCGGAGTACGCCGGGTCCGTGAGCGCCGGCCGGTCCAGCGCGAACGTCGGCGACACCGACTCGCGCGCTCCGGTCGCCAGGTCCGCGAGCAGCCGCCCGAAGGTCGGCGCGAACTTGAAGCCGTGCCCCGCCCCGAGACCGACCGCGACCGACGGATACCCCGGCACCCGGTCGACGACGAAGTCCCGGTCCGGCGTGAGCGTGTACTGGCAGCGCAGCGACCGCACCGGCCGGCCCGACCCCGGAAGCATCCGGCCCACGTGGCCGGCGAGCAGCGCGAGCATCTCCTCGGACACCTCCGAGCCGCGGGCGTCCGGGTCGACCGCCGGTCCCCCGCAGTCCTGCGCCGCCTTGATCGTCGGCTCGCCGTAGCAGGGGAACCCGTAGAACGACGGGTCGTCCATCCAGATCCACAGCGGCATCCGCCCCGGCGCGAAGTCCTCGGGCCGCTCCGGCGCGAAGTACGTCGCCTGCTCGAGCGTCACCGTCAGCGGCAGGTCGAGACCGAGCGGCGCCAGCAGCCTCGCGGTCCAGGCGTCCGCGCACACCACGACGCTCTCGCACGCGTAGGTGGTGCCGTCGACCAGCGTGACCGACGAGCCGGTCACCGAGGCGACGTGCGCGCGGTCGTGCAGCACCGCCCCGTGCGCCCGGGCCAGGTCCTGCATGGTGGCGGTGCCCAGCCAGGCGGGCACGATCGCGCCGCGCTCCTGGTAGAGCCCTACCGTCCCCGCCGGCAGCGAGAACTGCGGCCAGCGCGCGCCGATCGCGGCGACGTCGAGCAGCTCGAACGGCACGCCGACCTCGGCGAGCGACGCCGTGTAGTCGGCCATCGGGATCGCCGGCTCCGGCGGGAACAGGTCGAGCCCGCCGACGACCGTGACCAGCTCGCGGCCGGCGTCCGCGGACAGCCGCGCCCAGTCGTCGTACGCCGCCTGCGTCAGCCGGACGTACTCCGGCGTGTGGTAGCTGTGCCGCAGGATCCGGCTGGCGTCGTGGCTGGCGCCGCGGTGGTGGCCGAGCTCGAAGCGCTCCAGCCCGAGCACCCGCCGGCCGCGCCGGGCGAGGTGGTACGCCGCCGCCGACCCGAGCGCGCCCAGGCCGACGACCACGTGGTCGAAGCGCTCAGTCATCGCGCCCCCGGTCGTCGAGCCTGTCGAGACGCGGCAGCAGCCAGCGGCGGATGTCCGCGGAGTCGTCCTCCATCGGCGCGAACCACCCGTGCGTGTACGACCGCGACGACATGCCGCGCTGCACGGACTGGCAGATCGCCCAGTCCTGCTTGTTGACCAGGTCCCAGAGGTCGCCGGCGTCGGACGGGTCGAACGCCGGGTCGGCGACCGCCGACGGATGGAACAGCAGCACGCACTCGACCCGGGTGCGGTCGACCGCCTGCGGCAGCAGCACGAACGCCGCGACGTGGTCGGCGGACGCGGACAGCATCAGGTTGGGGTGCACCAGCTCGCCCTTGTGCCGCTCGCGCTCGGCCGCGTCGAGCCCGGGCAACGGCGCGCGCTCCGTCGTACCGCTCATCGTGAACGTCCACGCGCCCTCGCGGTGCGGCACGCCGCCGTCCCAGTCGATGTCGGCGCCACCGCCGCCGAACGCCGGCACCAGCCGGGTGAGCTCCGGGTGGACGGGCCCGCAGTGGTAGCACTCGTTGTAGTTCTCGGCGAGCACCTTGTAGTTGGCCGCGACCTCGTAGGTGAACCGCAGCCCGGTGACCAGCTCGCCCATCCGGTAGTTCGCGAGCGTCCGGTCCGGCCGCGCCATCGCCTCGAGGAGCGGGCCGGCGGGCGCGCCGAGGTGCACGAACACGAACCCCGCCCAGGTGTCGACGGCCACCGGCGACAGCCGGAAGTCCGGCATCTCGTCCGGCGCCAGGTCGGCGTGCGGCGCGCGCAGCAGCGACCCGTCGAGCGCGTACGTCCACGAGTGGTAGGGGCAGCGCAGCGACCCGGCCGCGGTGCAGACCGGTGCCGCGCCGGGCAGTGCGGTGAACAGCTGCGAGCCGCGGTGCCGGCAGACGTTGTACGCCGCGTGCAGCGCGCCGCCGGTGTCGCTGGTGACCAGCACCGACTCCCCCACGACGTCGACGACCGCGATCCGGCTCGGCTGGTCGAGGCCGAGGTCGGCCACGCGTCCGACGCAGAACCACTCGCCGTAGAGCACCGCGTCGCGCTCGCGGGCGAACGCGCCGGCGTCGACGTACATCTCCCGCGGCAGCGCCGCCTGCAGGTCAGCCATGGCTCCACTCCTCCGACTCCAGGCGGGCCGCCGCCAGGTGGCACGCGGCCCGGTGCCCCTCGCTGGCGGGCAGCACCGGCAGCGGCACGGTCCGGCACGCGTCCTCGACCAGCACCGCCAGGCCGCTGGCGAGCGCCGGGCAGCGCGGGTGGAAGCGGCAGCCACGGGGGATCCGGGTCGGGTCGGGCACCTCGCCCTCGAGCACGACGGGCTCGAGCCGGTCGATCTCCGGCACGACCGACAGCAGCGCCTGCGTGTAGGGGTGCTGCGGCGCCGCGACGACCTCCTCCGTCGGGCCGGCCTCGACGATCCGGCCGAGGTACATGACCGCGGTGCGGTCGGCGATGTTCCACGCCAGGCCGAGGTCGTGGGTCACCACGAGGACGCCGAGGCCGAGCTCGGCGCGCAGCTTCAGCAGCAGCGCGAGGATCTCGCCGCGGATCGAGGCGTCCAGGCTGGACACCGGTTCGTCGGCGATCAGCAGGTCCGGCTTCAGGGCGAGCGCGCCGGCGATCAGCACCCGCTGCCGCTGCCCGCCGGAGAGCTCGTGCGGGTAGCGCAGGAACAGCCGTTCCGGCGGGCGCAGCCCGGCCATGGCGAGCGCCTCGGCGACCTGCTGCTCCTCGTTGACCGAGAGCCCGTGCAGGCGCAGCCCCTCCGCGACCGAGTCGTAGACGGTGTGCCGCGGGTTCAGCGCGCCGGCCGGGTCCTGGAGGATCATCTGCACCCGGCGGCGGAACGGCTTGAGGTCCCGGGTGCGGTAGCCCAGCGAGACGCCGTCCACCAGGACCTCGCCGCGGCTCGGGGGCTGGAGGCCGACCAGCGCCCGGGCCAGCGTGGTCTTGCCGGACCCGGACTCCCCCACGAGCGCGACGATCTCGCCGCTGCGCACGGTCAGGTCCGCGCCGTCGAGCGCCGTGGCGACCTCCCCGCCGCGCAGCAGGAAGGCGACCGCCAGGTCGCGGGCCTCCAGGGTCAGGCCGGTCACCGCGCCCCACCCGTCACCGGCACCTTGACGCACGCGACGGACCGGTCCGGCCGCTTCAACTCGAGCACCGGCTCGGCGCGCGTGCACTCCTCGCTCGCCAGGGGGCACCGCGGGTGGAACGAGCAGCCGGGCGGCAGCTCCCGCGGGTCGGGCGGGTCGCCCGCGAGCCCCGCCGGGGCGTACCGCGCCGCCGGGTCGCCGACCCGCGGGAACGACGCGCCGAGCGCGGTGGTGTACGGGTGCAGCGGGTCGGTGAACAGCTGGTCCGCCCGGCCCTGCTCGACCACGCGGCCGCCGTACATCACCGCGATCCGGTCGCTCATGTCGGCGAGCACGGACAGGTCGTGGCTGATCAGCAGCATCCCGACACCGCGCTCGCGCACCAGCGCCGACAGCACGTCGAGGACCTGCGCCTGCACCATCACGTCCAGCGCGGTGGTCGGCTCATCCGCGATGATCAGCGCGGGCCGGCAGGCCAGCGCCATCGCGATCATCACCCGCTGCCGCTGCCCGCCCGAGAGCTGGTGCGGGTACGCCCGCGCCCGCGAGACCGGCAGGCCGACCTCCTCCAGGAGCTCGCCCACCCGGCGGTCCACCTCGGCGTCGGACACCGAGGGCTCGTGCAGCCGGATCGGCTCGGCGATCTGCTGGCCGACCCGGCGGACCGCGTTCAGCGAGTGCAGCGCACCCTGGAAGACGATCGACGCGCCCGCCCAGCGCAGCGCGCGCAGGTCGGCCCAGCGCATCGTGAGCACGTCCTCGCCGTCGACCAGGACGGTGCCGGTCACCGTCGCCGACGCCGGCTGCAGCCGCAGCACGGTGCTGGCCAGCGTGGACTTCCCGCACCCCGACTCCCCCGCCACGCCGACCACCTCGCCGCGGTCGACGACCAGGTCGACGTCGCGGACGGCCGGCAGCGGCCCCTCCTCGGTCCGGTAGGTGACCGAGAGGCTCTCCATCCGCAGCAGCTCGCTCATCGCCCCGTCCTCCGCCTGGCCCTCACCGCTCGCGCAGCTTCGGGTTGAGGACCTCTTCGAGCGCCTGGCCGACCAGCGTGAAGGACAGCACGACGAGCACCACGCAGACCCCCGGCGGCACGAAGTACCACCACGAGCCGGTGGTGATCGCGCCGACGCTGTAGGCCTCGTCGAGCATCGAGCCCCACGACACCCGGGTCGGGTCGCCGAGGCCCAGGAAGCTGAGCGTGGTCTCCGACAGGATCGCGATCGCCACGGTGAGGGTGGTGTTCGCGAAGACGATCGGGACGACGTTCGGCAGCAGGTGCCGGCCGATCAGGTGCCGGTGCCCGGCCCCGAGAGCGCGGGCCCGCTCGACGTACGGCCGCTCCTTGATCGACAGCACCTGGCTGCGGATCAGCAGCGCGGTGCCGGGCCAGGAGGTCACGCCGATGACGATCACGATGTTGACCAGCGACCGGCCCAGCACGGTGGCCAGCACGATCGCGAGCGGCAGGAACGGGATCACCAGGAACCACTCGGTGAGCCGGAACAGCACGGCGCCGACCCAGCCGCCGAAGTAGCCGGACGTCAGCCCGATCAGGGTGCCGATCAGCATCGAGATCAGCGTGGCCATCAGGCCGACGAACAGCGAGATGCGGGCGCCCCAGATGAGCAGGGTGAGCACCGACCTGCCGTTGGCGTCGGTACCCAGCCAGAACTCGCGGGACGGCGGCTCGAGCACGCCGCCGGTGGCCTGGGTGACCTGGAGCCCCTCCGCGGGCGCGAGCAGGGGCGCGCACAGCGCGACCAGCACGAAGAAGGCCAGCACGAGCAGCCCGGCGGTGCCGGTGCGACTCCTGCGGAACCGGCGCCAGGAGTGCGTGAACGCCGCCCGGCGGCGCCGGCGGGCGAGCTGCCGCGCGGTGAGCGCGGGCACGGGCGTCGTACTCATGTCCGCACCCGCGGGTCGAGCCAGCCGTAGAGCAGGTTGGCGCCGAGGTTCGCGGCGATCACGGCCGCCGACGACAGCATGAACACGCCCTGCAGCAGCCAGTAGTCGGGGACGGCGAGCGCGTCGGTCGTGAGCAGGCCCAGGCCGGGGATCGAGAAGATCGTCTCGATCGTGATCGCGCCGGCGACCACGAAACCGAAGTTCAGCGCCACCACGGTCGTGGTCGGCAGCAGCGCGTTGGGCACCGCGTGCCGGTCGCGGACCTTCACGTCGCGCAGCCCCTTCGCCCGCGCGGTCGTCAGGTAGTCGGACCGGAGCTCGTCGATGAGCGAGCCGCGCATGATCAGCGCGTAGTCGGCGAGGTACGCCAGCGTCAGCGTGATCACCGGCAGGGTCAGGTGCCAGGCGGTGTCGAGCACGCCCTGCACGGACGCCGGGTCGACGTCGACGGAGTGCAGCCCGCCGGTGGGGAAGATCCCCGGGAGCGGCCCGATGCCCACCGCGAACGCCGCGATCAGCAGCAGGCCGAGCCACCACTCCGGCATCGAGTACAGGGTCAGCGAGCCGCCCGTGGTGAACCGGTCGAGCGGGCTGGCCCGGTCCCACCCGGCGCGGATGCCCAGCCACACGCCGATCGCCGCGGCCAGCACCGTCGAGGTGCCGACCAGCAGCAGCGTCGGCCAGAACCGCTCGAGCAGCACCTCGGAGACGTTCTTGTGGAAGAGGATCGAGTAGCCCAGGTCGCCGTGCAGCAGGTTGCCCAGGTAGGTGACGAACTGCTGGAGGACCGGCTCGTCGAGCCCGTAGGTCTTCTTGAACTCCGCGAGCTGCTCGGGGGTGCTCAGCCGCCCGCGGCCCAGGGTGCGGGCCGGGTCGCCGGGCAGCACCCGGAAGAGGAAGAAGTTCACGACCAGCATGAACAGCAGGCTGCCGAGGGCGCCGAGCACCTTGACCCCCGCGTAGCGCCCGTAGCCCCGGCGCCGCCGCCGGGTGGCCTCGGCGGCCTCCGCCGCGGCGGCGCCCGGACCCGCCGCGACGATGCTCACCGGGTCACTCCCGGTCCCCCGCGGTCCGGCGCCGGCGCAGGGCGACGAGCACGACCAGCCCGGCGACCACCACGGCGACGGCGCCGATGCCGACGACCACACCGGTGCCGACCGAGCCGGACTCACCGGACGTGGTGCTCGCGGCCGTGGCGTTGGTCGCGCCGCCGCAGTCGCCCGCGTCCGCCGCGGGACGCACGTGCAGGTAGCTGTAGACGCCGGACTGGAAGAGCCAGACGCCGCCGGGGTCGGGCTGCTGGGCGAAGCAGGCGAACCGGTCGCTGCGGAACGCCTCGCCGATGGTGTCGTACGCCGTGACGAGGTACGGCGCGTCCTCGTAGACCATCTGCTGCATCTGGTGGACCAGCTCGACGCGCTTGTCCCGGTCCATCTCGACCAGCTGCTCCTGGTAGAGCTTGTCGTAGGCGTCGTTGCAGTACCACGAGTCCGACCAGGAGCCGCGCTGGCCGCAGGTCATGTAGTCGAGCATCGTGGTCGGGTCGGGGTCGACGTACCAGCCCCACTCGAACGCGTCGAAGTCGCCGTCCAGGATGACGTTGGTCAGCTTGGACGACTCCATGCTGACGACGTCGGCCTTGATGCCGATGTCCGCGAGCCACTCCTTGAAGTAGTTCATGGTGTTGAGCGACGTCGGGGACTCGGAGCGGGCGACCAGCCGCAGGGTGCCGATCGGCGACCCGTCGGGCATCGTGCGCAGGCCGTCGGCGCCCTTCGCGTAGCCCGCGTCGTCGAGCAGCTGTCCCGCCTTCTCGGGGTCGTAGGTGTAGGCCTGGTCCGGCGACGGCTCCCAGCGCCACGTCGTGAACGCCGGCGGGATGATCACGCTGCCCGGGACGCCCGCTCCCTGGTAGACCTTGTCGATGATCTTCCGGGTGTCGATCGCGTAGCCCAGGGCGTGCCGGAACGCCGCATCCTGCAGTGCCGGGTTGCCGTCCCCGATCGGCTCGCCGGTCTTCGTGTCCACCGCGCCGGTGTTGAACGCGATCTCGTTGAAGCTCGGCGCGTTGCCGTTCTGGGCGGTGATGCCGTCTCGGCCCTGGAGGGACTTCACCTCGAGCGCGTTGATGCCGTCGACGAAGTCGACCTCGCCCTTGATCAGCGCCTGGACCATCGGGTCCGCGCTCTTGTAGACGCGGAACACGACCCGGTCGACGTGCGGGGCGCCCTTCCAGTAGTGGGGGTTGGCCTCGAAGACGTACGTCGAGCCGCCCGCGCTGCCCTCGACCATCCGGAACGGTCCCGAGCCCACGACCGGCTGGCCGTCGGTGGGCTCGTTCTTGTAGGTCTTGACGTCCTTCTCGGCGACGCTCTTCCAGACGTGCTCGGGGACGATCGGGATCGGCAGCAGCGGCAGGCTCGAGTTCGGCTTCTTCAGGTGCAGCACGAGCGTGGTCGGGTCGGTGGCCTCGGCCTGGGTGACCTGGGCGAGGTACGCGCCCCACGTGGCGGCCTCCGGGCCGCCGTCGATGATCCGGTTGTAGGTGTAGGCGACGTCCTCGGCGGTCAGCGGCCGGCCGTCGGACCAGGTCGCCTTGTCGGTCATGTGGAAGGTCCACGTCAGCCCGTCGTCGGAGGTGTCCCAGCTCTCCGCCAGCGAGGGCTCCGGCGAGAGGTCCTTGGTCGAGTAGGTGACCAGGTAGTCGTAGGTGAGCTGCCACATCTCGAACGACGTCGCCTCGATCCCGACGAACGGGTTCAGCGAGTCCGCGTCGTTGAGGACCCCGATCGTCAGCGTGACCGGCTGGTCGGCGGCGGCCGGCGAGCCGACAGCCAGACCTGGAACCAGGGATACCGCTGCGAACGCTGCGAAGGCGACGACGGTTGTACGTTGGCGCCCATGACGCAGCCCCCGGTGGCGGACCGTGAGCCGTTCGAGCACCGCGAGCACGGCGTCCCGCGGCCGGACCCGTACGCCTGGATGGCCGCCGGCGGCGACGCGCTGACCGGCCACCTGCGGGCCGAGCGGACCTACTACGACTCTGCGTGTGCCCATCTGGACTCCCTGGTCTCGACGCTGCGGGCCGAGATGGTCGCCCGGCTCCCGGAGTCGGACCTGTCGGCGCGCTGGCGGCGTACGAGGTATGCCTACTACACGGCGGCCCGGACCGGGAGTGACTACGCGGATCTGATGAGGGAGACCGTCGGTTCCGCAACCGAATCGGAACCGGATCACGCGCCGGAGGTCGTTCTCGACGTCGAATCGCTCGCGACGGACCCCGACCGTGGCACCGGGTACCTCGATCTCGGGGTCACGGTGGTCAGCCCGTCGGAGGACCTGCTGGCGTACTCCTTCGACCGCGACGGCGACGAGGTCTACGAGCTGCGGTTCCGCGACCTGCGCACCGGCGCGGACCTCGACGAGGTGGTGCCGCGCAGCTACTACAGCGGCGCGTGGAGCGCCGACTCCGCGTGGTTCCTCTACACGGTCCACGACGAGCAGTACCGGCCGTTCCAGGTGTGGCGGCACCGGGTCGGCACGCCGGTCGCGGACGACGTGCTCGTCCTCGAGGAGCCGGACGAGCGGTTCGAGGTCCAGGTGCGGGGCACCCGGAGCGGCGACTGCCTCGTGCTCTGGAGCGAGAGCAACACGACCTCGGAGTGCTGGGTCGTCGACGCGCACGACGTGACCCGCGGGCCGTGGTCGGTCGGCGGCCGCCGCGCCGGGGTGCGCTACCACGCCGAGCACCGCCGCCGGGCCGACGGCGGCGGGGACCTGCTCGTGGTCACCGACGACGGCGCGGTCGAGGGGCGCCTGATGACGGCCCCGGTCCCCGACGGCGCCGACCAGGACGCGTCGGTCTGGGTCGAGGCCCGGCCGGAGTCGCCGGACGAGACGCTGGTCCGGGCGGACGCCTTCGCCGCCGGCGTGCTCCTGACGGTCCGCACCGGCGGCCACCGCGAGCTCGTGCTGGTGCCGCACGACGACCTCAGGGCCGGGTCGCAGCGGGTCGAGGCCGACCTCCTGCGCTCGCCACGGTACGACGGTCCGGTCACCGTGCTCGAGGAGTCCTGGCTGCGGCCCGGGGTGGCGCGCACCTGGGACCTCGGGACCGGGGTGCTGGAGACGGTCTGGGAGCAGGAGGCGCCCGGCCACGACCCGGAGCGGTACGTGAGCGAGCGCCGTACGTTCCCCTCGGCCGACGGCACCCTCGTGCCCGCGACGATCCTCCGGCACCGCGACACGCCCCTGGACGGCTCCGCTCCCGCGCTCCTCTACGGCTACGGCTCGTACGGCGCCGTCGACGAGCCCACCTGGGACCCCGCGCTGCCGAGCCTGCTCGACCGCGGCGTCGTCTGGGTCTACGCGCACAACCGGGGCGGCGGCGAGATGGGGCGGCGCTGGTACCTCGACGGCAAGCTCGAGCACAAGCAGCACACCTTCGACGACCACGTCGCGGTGGCCGACGGGCTGGCCCGCGACGGGCTGGTGGACCCGGACCGGATCGCGACCCGCGGCCTGAGCGCGGGCGGACTGCTGCAGGGCGCGGTGTTCAGCCAGCGCCCGGACCGGTGGCGCGCGGTCGTCGCCGAGGTGCCGTTCGTCGACGTCGTCACCACGATGTTCGACGCCTCGATCCCGCTCACGGTCACCGAGTGGGACGAGTGGGGCGACCCGCGGCGCAAGGACGACTTCGACTGGCTGCTGGCCTACTCGCCGTACGACAACCCGCCGCCGGCCGGAGGCCGGCCGGACCTGCTGGTGACCGGCGCGCTGCACGACCCGCGGGTGATGGTGCACGAGCCGGCCAAGTGGGTCGCGCGGCTGCGGGAGACCGATCCGGACTGGTCGCCCCGCTGCCTGTTCCGAGTCGAGACCGGCGCCGGTGCGCACACCGGGCCGTCCGGACGCTTCGGGCACCTGGCGTACGAGGCCGAGGTGTACGCCTGGATCCTGGACCGGCTCTCGTGACCCCCCTCCTCGAGGAGGTCCTGGAGGTCACCCGGGCCCTGATCCGGTTCGACACCAGCAACGCGCCGGGCCTGGACGCCCACGAGACCGGGCCGGCGACGTACCTGCGCGACTACCTGGCCGGTGCGGGCGTCGACTGCGAGCTGGTCGCGCGGGACCCGCGCCGGGCGAACCTGGTCGCGCGGATCCCCGGCACCGGTGGCGCCCCGTCGCTGGCGTTCGTCGGCCACCTCGACGTCGTCCCCGCCGACCCGCGGGACTGGACGCACCCTCCGTTCGCAGCGGTCGTCGACGAGGGCGGCTGGCTGTGGGGGCGTGGCGCGATCGACATGAAGAACGAGGTCGCCGCCCGCGCGGTCGCGATGGCCGAGCTCGCGCGGACCGGGTTCCGGCCGCGCGGCGACCTGTGGCTGATCGCCGTCGCCGACGAGGAGGACGGCATGGCCGACGTCGGCATGCGGTGGCTGCTCGAGGCGCGCCCGGACGTCCGGCCGGACCTCGCGATCAACGAGGGCGGCGGCGAGCGGCTGCCGCTCGCCGACGGCCGGGTCGTGCAGACCGTCAGCGTCGGCGAGAAGGGCACCTACCCGGTCCGGGTCGTCGCCGTCGGGGAGGCCGGGCACGCGTCGACCCCCGACGTCGGCGCGAACGCCGTCCCGCTGCTGGGCGAGCTGCTGCGGCGCGTCGGCCTCGGGATGCCCACGCCGCAGGAGTCGCCACACGTCGACGCGATGCTGTCGGTCCTGGTCGGCTCGTACGCCGACCGCGCGGCCGCGCTGCGCGAGGCGGCCGCGCTGCACCCGGTGCTGGCGCACTCCATCCCGGCGCTCGGCGGCACCACGATGGCGCCCACCCTGCTGAACGGCTCGGTCAAGCGCAACGTGATGCCCGCGCGCGCGTCGGTCGAGCTGGACTGCCGGATCCTGCCGGGCACCACCGAGGCCGACGTCGAGCGCGCGGTCCGGTCCCGGCTGGGCGCCGGCGTGCCCTACGAGCTGGAGTGGCCCGAGCCGCTGATCGCCGGCAGCGCCTCGTCGCCGTCCACCGAGCTGATGGCCGCGATCGCGCGGGTGCTCGCCGCCTCCGGCGACGACGCCGAGCTGCTGCCGATGCTGTGCACCGGCTTCACCGACTCGGTGTACCTGCGCGAGGCGGGCACGCCGACGGCGTACGGCTTCAGCCCGTTCCGGGCGACGTCGGCGGAGGTGCTCACCGCGGGGTTCCACAACGCCGACGAGCGCGTCCACGTGGACGACCTGCTGCTGTCGGTGGAGTTCCACGTGGCGCTGGCGCGCGAGCTACTGGCGTAGTCCCACCAACGCCGGACGGATCCTTGACTTGAAGTTCACTTGAACTTGCACCCTCGATCCATGCCTGTCGCTGTGATCACCGGAGCGTCCCAGGGCCTGGGCCTCGCCCTCGCCGCCCATCTCGCCGGGTCCGGCTGGACCATCGTCGCTGATGCCCGCGACGCCGCGCGACTCGGTTCCGCGGTCGCCGCGCTGCCGGGTGGCCCGCACGCCGCCGTACCCGGCGACGTCACCGACTCGTGGCACCGCGGTGCCCTGGCCGCCACCGCGGCGGACCTCGGGGGTGCCGACCTGCTCGTCAACAACGCCAGCACGCTCGGCGCCAGCCCGCTCCCCCGGCTCGCCGACCTCGACCCCTCGGCGTACCTGCGGACGTTCGAGGTGAACGTCGTCGCGCCGGTCGCCCTCGCGGGGCTGCTGCTCCCGCAGCTGCGCGAGCGGCGCGGCCGGATCGTGAACGTCACGTCGGACGCGTCGGTCGAGCCGTACGAGACCTGGGGCGGGTACGGCTCCTCCAAGGCCGCGCTCGACCATGCGTCGCGGGTGCTGGCCGCGGAGGAGCCGAACGTGGCTGTCTACGCCGTGGACCCCGGCGACCTGCGCACCGAGATGCACCAGGCGGCGTTCCCGGGCGAGGACATCAGCGACCGGCCGCTGCCGTCCTCCGTCGCGCCCCGGCTGCTGTCGCTCGTGCTCGGCGACACCGCGAGCGGACGGCACGTCGCATGACCGCCACCCACGACGCCACCGTGCCGCCGGAGGCGCGCGGCATCTCGCGCGACGGGGTCCGGCTGGCGGTCGTCACGCCCGCCGGGACCACCCACGCGGTCGCGCGCGACCTGGCGTCGTACCTCTCCCCCGGCGACCTGCTCGTCGTCAACACCAGCGCGACCGTGCCATCCGCCCTCCCCGGGCTCCACGTGTCGACCTCGCTGGACGACGGGTCGTGGGTGGTCGAGCTGCGGCAGCCCGACAACAGCGGCCCCGCCGTGCCCGTACCGGGCGAGGTCCTGCCGCTGCCGGGCGGCGTGTCCCTGCGCATCGTCGAGCCGCACCCGCCCGGCCAGGCACGCCTCTGGCGGGCCGTGCCCACGCCCGCGGTCGACCGGGTCGCGTACCTGTCCGAGCACGGCAGCCCGATCCGGTACCCGTACGTGCGCGGGTCGTGGCCGATCGCCGCGCACCAGAACGTCTACGCCGCCCACCCCGGCAGCGCCGAGATGCCGTCGGCCGGGCGGCCGCTCACGGCGGCGGTGCTGGTCTCGCTCATCGCCGTGGGGGTCACGGTGGCGCCGCTCGTCCTGCACACCGGCGTCGCGAGCCAGGAGAAGCACGAGCCGCCGCAGCCCGAGGAGTTCGCCGTCCCTGCCGCCACCGCGCGCCTGGTCGACTCGACCCGGCGTGCCGGCCGCCGGGTGGTCGCGGTCGGCACCACGGTCGTCCGCGCGCTGGAGTCCGCGGCCTTCGACGGTCGCGTCGTCCCGTCGGCGGGCTGGACCTCGCTCGTCCTCGGCCCCTCGCGGCCGGCCACGGTCGTGTCCGGGCTGTTGACCGGCCTGCACGAGCCGGAGGCCTCCCACCTCGACCTGCTGCGGGCGGTGGCGGGGCCCGACCTCGTCTCACGCGGGTACGCCGACCTCACCCCCGACTACCTCTGGCACGAGTTCGGGGACGCGATGCTCCTGCTGCCAGGCGACTGAGGGCACCGGAACGGCGCACACTGGGCGCCGGGGGTACGACGAGGCAGGGAGGTCGGCGCGCATGCTCGACCGTGCTCACGATCCGGCGCTGGACGGCGTCCGCGGCCTGGCCATCCTCCTGGTCCTCGGTCAGCACGCCCCGACCCGGCCGCTCATCGACGGCTTCGTCGGCGTGACCGTGTTCTTCTGCCTGTCGGGGTACCTCATCACCACGCTGCTGGTCCGCGAGCTCCAGGGCGGCACCATCGAGGTCCGGGCGTTCTACGGCCGGCGGGCGGCGCGCATCGTCCCGGCGCTGGTCACCGTCGTGGTGGTGACGACCGCCGTCCTGCTCGTCGTTCGACGGGACCTCGCGACCGGGCAGGTCCTCGCGCCGGCCGGCGCCGCCGTCACCTACACCACCAGCCTCTTCGACTGGTCCAACCACGTCTTCGTCACCGGGGACTACTTCAACTACACGTGGTCGCTCTCGGTCGAGGAGCAGTTCTATTTGGTCTGGCCGTTCGCGCTGCTCTGGGGCTACCGGCGCCACCGCCGGGGCTTCGTGGTCGCCGCCGCCGCGCTGGCCACCCTCTGCCTGGCGCTCTCCGTCTACCTCGGGGTGACCCGGGCGGTGCGGTACGACCAGCACGAGTACTTCGGCACCGACGTGAACGCGCTGCCGATCCTGGCCGGCGCCCTGCTCGCGATCGCCGTCCACCACGGCCGGCTGTCGTGGACGCCGCGCCGCGCCGGGCCGGCGGCCCTCGCCGCGGTCGTGCTGCTGCCGCTCCTGGCGCACCACGACGACACGGACCGGCCCGCGCTGGTCACGCTCGCCGGCACCGCCCTGACGCTCGTCATCCTCGCGGGCGTCGGCACTGCCCCCCGGTCCGCCGTCCGGCAGCTGCTCGCGAGCCGGCCGATGCGGTGGCTGGGCGAGCGGTCGTACTCGATCTACCTGTGGAACGTCCTCGCGCGCATCGCTGCGCTCGCGCTGCTCGGGCACACCCTCGTGGGCGACGCGGCCTGGGTCGCGCTGTTCGTCGCGCTGTCCGAGGCGAGCTTCCGGTTCGTCGAGCGCCCGCTGCGCGCGGCGCTCAGGCCGGGCGGACGGTCGGCGGCTGCGCCCGGCTCTCTGGCGGTACCGGTGGTTGAGGTGCGAGCGGAGCTCGCCTCGAAACCACCGAGGCCCCCGTTGGTCGAGCTCGTCGAGACCCCGGAACCGTGCAGGCAGCCTGGGATTGCGGCCGACTAGGCAGCGACGGGGACGGCGGGCGGGTGATCACGGCCGGCGCCCGGCTCACCGGACGTACCCGGTGGTTGAGGTGCGAGCGAAGCGAGCCTCGAAACCACCGAGGCCTGAAGCGCCCCAGGTTCTCTGCCGCTCCTATGCGGGTTGCGGCTCTCGGTTGAGGGTCGC